>JBDTAB010000163.1:0-71112 GCA_039924865.1 Gemmatimonadaceae bacterium
ATCCGGGCATCGCGACTGCGTGCACGGACCCGGGCGATCACCCTTTGAACCTCCAAGGAGATTCTCGTATGAAGCGCCTGGCCCTCGTCGCCGTCGCCCTGTTCGCAGTTGCCGCCTGTGCAAAGAAAGATGCTGCCGCCACCGATTCCACCATGGGTGCGACAACAGCAGCTGCAACTGATACTGGTATGAAGATGATGGATAGCTCCAAGATGATGATGGATACTGCAAAGGCAGCGATGGATTCCAGCAAGAAGCTCGCTGACTCGGCTGTTAGCGCAATCAAGAAGCCGTAAGCTTCTCAAGCTCTAAAGCAAAAGGCGCGATCAGTCGATCGCGCCTTTTGCTTTTCCAGTCACGACAGCCGTCGTGGCTCCGCCATCCCAGTGCACATCGATAGTGCTGCCGTCGTCGATCTCTCGCCGCAACATTCCGATCCCGATCGCACCCTCCTGCTCGCTCCATGCCGTGCTTCGCACATCGCCGACCGCACGGTGGTCGCCATCCTGCAGCACCGCTCCGCGTGGCGGAATGGTGCCGTCGGCAAACGACAACCGCCGTAGACTGCGGTTCACGTGACCGCGGAAGTGGACGCGTGCAACGGTTTCCTGTCCGATGTAGCAACCCTTGGTATACGAAACTGCATGAAGCTCGTCGAGGTTCGCTTCCTGTGGCAGCGTGTTGTCGTCCATGTCGATTCCCCACGCCGGAAAGCCGCTCTCCACGCGCATTGCCTCCAGCGCAGCCTCGCTCGAATCCTCCGCGCCCGCTTCACCGAGTGCCGCGCGAGTTCGATCCACCGCGTCGCGAGCCAGAATTACGGAATAAACACTTTCCTGGGTAGCACCTATCGACGGCAATCGCAAGACTGTTACAGTCTCGCCGTCGATGGTTACTGGAATGTGCGAGTAAAACGGAAGCTCGGCTAGCTGATCCACGGAGACTGAACCACGACTCGCATGCACGAGCACGCCCGCGGCGGAAAAACCAACCAGCGTGAGATCGGCTGTCGCGTCGCTAACACTCGTGACGGTCGCAAAACGCGGATTGACGAACTTTGCCAGGATTGCCTCGAGACCAGGCGCAGCTACCGGCGACGCGTGAATCTGGAGCCGATCAGCGAGCATGAGCACGATGAGATCGGCGACGATCTTCCCCTTTGGCGTGAGCGCGGCAGCGTACTGACCATGGCCAGGTTTGAGCCCGGCAACGTCGCTTGTGACAAGCCCGTTGAGTGTTGCGACAGCATGCGCACCGAAGATGTCGATGCGCGCGCGATCCGATCGATCAATCAGCAGCGTATGACGCATCAAGTAAATCTATAGGATGTACAACGCGCGCTTGCATATCGGCGCGAAGCAGCCCCGCACCCATCTGCATCAGGCATCCAGGATTGCCCGTTGCAACGAGTGACGCGTGCGACGCGCCGATGCGGTCCAGCTTGCGGCCCAACACTGCGTCGGATGTCTCCGGTTCGATGAGATTGTAGATGCCGGCGCTTCCGCAACACTGATCCGATTCGTCCAGCGGCACCAGCTGCACTCCAGGAATCGCCTGCAGCACGGTTATCGGAGCATCAGTGATTCTCTGCGCATGCTGCAGGTGACACGGCGCGTCGTATGCCACGGTGAATGGTATTGCGCCACCAGACACGGGACCAACCGCCGCGAGCAATTCGGTTGCGTCGCGCACGCGCGACGCAACGTCTCGCGCTCGGCTATTCCACACAGGATCTGCCTGCAGGAGGTGGTCGTACTCCTTCATCATTGCGCCGCAACCGGCGGAATTGGTGACGATGTATTGCGCCCCTGATCGCTCGAACGCCGCAATGTTGCGGCGCGCGAGCGTGCGGGCTCCTTCCAGGTCTCCGGCATGAGCGTGCAGCGCACCGCAACAGCCCTGTCCCGACGCTGCTGTCATTGTGTATCCGTTGCGCGTGAGTACTCGCTCCGTTGCACGATTCGTCTCCGTGAACAGACCTTCCATCACGCATCCGAGTAGTAACGCGGCAGTGCCATTCTCCCCGTTCCCGGTCGCACGGTATTTGGATCTCTCCAGCGGAACCTCGGTCGAGGCGAGCATTGCCATGGCGAATCCGATGCGGCCCGGGGCCTTCATCAAAAGAGTCGGTATCGGCGTTGCCGCAAGCAGCCGCGCCATCGCCATCGCCAACCGCATCAGCGGCCGGTGCGCGAAAACCCGAAGCAGCAATCTCGACGTGATCGTTGGACCCTGACCCCCACGAAGTGTCGCGCGGGTTGCTTCGAGTAGACGCCCGTACTGCACGCCAGACGGGCATGCGGTTTCGCACCCCCTGCATCCCAGGCATCTATCGATATGCTCCCGTAGATCGGGGTCGTCCGGAGCCAGCACGCCGTCAACAAGCGCGCGCATCAACACGATTCTGCCCCGAGGTGAATCGTTCTCATCCTCAAGCACGAGATAGGTTGGACACGCCTCCAGACAGAACCCGCAGTGGACGCACGCGTCGAGCAGGGACTGTTCCTGCTCGAGCGGAGTGTCGGCGCAGGCTGGCCGCGTTGGAATCTGTGTCGGCGTATCCCCGCCGGTCATTCCGCCTCCTGCCTTTGCTGCATGATGCCGGGATTCAATATGTTGAACGGATCAAATCGCGACTTGAGCGCGGCCGCAAGTTGCGGATTGGTTATCACCGGCACTCGAAACCCGTGCGACGCCGGCATGTCGCGTCGCATGTGCGCAATCGAATCCCTTCGCATCATCCGCGACCTTACCCGCAGCGTAACCTCCGTTATCACACCAAGCGTACCCCACGCTCCAATCATGAGCCGAGTGAGGTCGAATCCTGCAACGTTCTTTACGACACGCCCACCCGGCCGCACGATGTCGCCGGTTCCGAGCACTACTGTCATCCCGAGCACCTGATCACGTGCTGTACCGAAGTACGTTGCCGCCGGCCCATATGAGCACGTCGCTACAGTCGCTCCAATGGTGACGTCCAGACCGCCGTCCGGATCGAGCGCGATCCATTGGTCGCGTCGCGCGAGCGTCGAGGCGAGTTCCCTGAGAGTCGTGCCCGCTCGCGCGGTCACCGTGAGATCATCGGGAGCATACGCAACGATACCAGTGTCGTCGGCGAGTGAGATCTCACGGTCGGCGGCTACCGCCGCGACCGCTTCGAGCCATGTTCCTCGCCCCATGATGCGCAGCGAGGTTTTCTGAGCCCCTGCAACTCGAATCACGGATGCGATCTCGGCGTCACCTTGCACCTGCGTCCTCCCGGTCGCTGCGGAGCATTCCTGGCACCGCATGCCACTCGCGACATGCATGAACCGGAACAACCTTACCCGGATTTGCGCGCCTGTCGGGATCGAAAGCGCTGCGAAGGTCGCACATGGCCGCCAGCGTGGGTTCGTCGAACAGTTTTGGCATGTACGGCAACTTGTCCAGTCCCACGCCATGTTCGCCCGTGATGCTCCCGCCAGCAGCGATACACGTCTGCATGATCGCACTCATGGCGTCGTGAACCCGCTGCGCCTGATCCGGATCCCCAGCGTCGTACGAGATGTTCGGATGGAGATTGCCATCGCCAGCGTGGAACACATTGCAAACCGTCAACCCGAACGAATCACCGATCGCGTGGATTTGCTCGAGCACGCTGGTCAGCTTCGTTCGGGGAATCACGGCATCCTGGACAACAAGATTCGGTGCAAGGCGTCCCATGGCTCCGAATGCTTTCTTTCGCCCCTGCCACAACCTAATTCGTTCGGCTTCGCTGGCCGCAACTCTCACGGATCGCGCGCCGCACTCGCTGCACAAGGCGCGCACTGCCTCCATGTCCGCATCGGCGCTCTCGCTTGTGCCGTCGACTTCGATCAGGAGAATCGCCGCTGCGTCCACTGGATAGCCAGCGGCGAATATGGACTCCTCCACTACCCGGATCGTTCCCGTATCCATGAACTCGAGCGCCGCCGGTATGATGCCCGACGCTATGATCGCAGACGTGGCACGGGTTGCGTCCGCGACGTCCAGGAAATCGGCGAGAGCTGTGCGAACGGCGTCCGGCCGTCGTGTGAGCCGAACCGTGATCTCGAGCGCGATCCCGAAGCACCCTTCCGATCCAATGAATGCGCCGAGAAGGTCGTATCCCTCCATCTTGCCATCCCGGTCGCCGATCTCGACAACGTCACCGTTCGGAAGAACCACTGTCGCCGCAAGAATGTGGTTCATGGTGACGCCGTACTTCAGGCAGTGGGGCCCTCCAGCATTCTCGGCTACGTTGCCGCCGATCGTGCACGCCGCTTCGCTGGACGGGTCCGGAGCGTAGAATACGCCGTGTCGCGCGAGTCGCTTGTTCAGCGCCGCGTTGACTACACCAGGCTCAACGGTCGCACGCATGCGAGCGACATCCATGTCGAGAATACCCTTGAGCCGGTGCAGCCCCAGCAGAACAACGCCGTCCGCCAATGCACCACCCGACAAACCGGTGCCAGCGCCGCGCGGGACGAACGAGACTCCCATCTCTGCGAGCACGCGCACTACCTGGATAGTCTCGTCCCGACTTCCGGGGAAGACGGCCATCGATGGCCGCTTGTGATATCCTGGCAAACCGTCCGACTCATATGCCAGCAGCTGAGCGTCACGGACCAGCACAAAGCGAGGTCCGACGATCCCACGCAACGCCTCCGCAACGGAAGAGTTGACGCTGCCCGTCACGTCGCGTCTCCGCGTGCGGCGTCGGGCACCACAATTCTGAGCGCGTCCTTTTCGAGTCGGTATTCCAGTGTGTCGTCACCGGCCACGATTTCGCCATCAATGGCAATGTGGTGCCGGCGTTTCATCCTGATAGTGCAGGAATCGACCATGAAGCTGTCCAGCTCCGGAGTCCTCGAGATGCTGTGCAGCCCCTGCATCGCCGCGTCGAGTGCGAGCACCAGGATTCGCGCCGCCCGCCGTTCGCGCACTACCACGACATGGAGGCAGCGACGACCACCGCGGACTCTGTTGCCGAGCGTCGGAGAACGAGTTTCGCGCTCGCCGACTCCCACGAATACAAGAGGTGTGCTGTAGCGCTTCCGCTCACCTGCCACATCGAGCTCGACTTCCACCGGATGTAATGAGTAGAACAGTCGAAGAGCCGCGAGGAGACTTGCGATCCGATAACCGAAGTACTTCTTAAGCCGGTTTCGGAGTCGCACGTACACGACGTATGCGCCGACTGTGCTCGTATTGAGGAACAGTCGTTGACCCACGTACCCGACGTCGGCGGTCGATGCCTGTCCGTTCAGCGCGACGTTGGCGGCCAGTGCGAGATCCGTTGGTATATCGTGATCCCGCGCGAAATGATTGAGCGTGCCGCCAGGCAGGACGGCAAGCTCGATCTCCTTGCCGGCGAGCATTCCGGCGGCAGTGGCGACGCTTCCGTCACCGCCAGCGACGACGATCCTCCGCGGTCCGGTCGCTATGCTGTCACGCATTGCGCTCTCAAGCTTGTCTGGCTCGGTTGCGTGGATCTCGAATCCGCCCGCCTCCTCAAGCGCACGCTTTGCTGCCGCAGCCGTACCAGCGGCATCGTTCACAAACGCGGGGATCACAGGGGTAAAATAAAGCGAGGGCCCATTGGTTGGGCCCTCGTTGTGCTTTCCAGCCGCCTCGAGCTAGGCGGCGCCCCAGAATCCCGAAAGCGCTCCGCCATCCGGTGACTGTCTTAACTTCTCGAATGCGCGCTCTCTGATCTGGCGGATTCGCTCGCGCGTGACGCCAAGTAGTGACCCGATTCTCTCGAGCGTCATCGCTTCGGAGTCCTGGCCGAGCCCGTAGTAGAGATAGAGGATCTTCCTCTCGCGCGGCGTAAGGTATCGCTTGAACGCCTTGTCGATCGACTCTCGCATCAGCTTGAAGTCGGTGACCTCCTCGATTTCCCCGCCATCCACACCGGCAAAACGTTCGCCGAGGGTGGAGGCTTCGCGGTCGCTGCGGTCGATCGGCGCGTCGAGTGAAATTTCAGTCGCCGACATCTGCCGGGAAGAGCGCACCGTCTCGGGCGTCTCGTCGAGCAATCTTCCGAGTTCGTTGTCGGTGGGATCTCGCTTGAGTACCTGAGCGAGAACCGTCTCTGCTCTGGAAAGCTTGATCAACTGCGAATTTTGATTGAGCGGAATTCGGACCGAGCGGGTCTGTTCGGCCAGCGCTTTCAGCACTGCCTGTCGAACCCACCACACGGCGTAGGAGATGAACTTGACGCCCTGGTCCGGATCGAACTTTCGAACTGCCTTGAGCAACCCTTCGTTTCCGATTGCTACGAGCTCACTGAGATCCAGCCCGTGGCCCTGGTACTTCTTCACATACGAAATGACGAATCGAAGGTTTGCTGTAACAAGCCTTTCTGCGGCGCATTCATCACCTGCCTGCGCGCGTCGGGCGAGCCTTCGCTCTTCCTCGACGTCCGTTATCAGGGGCAGCTTCTGTATGTCGTGCAGGTACTGGTCGAAGGCTGTGGAAGGCGTAGCACGCGCGAACCCTTTTGGCCTACTTTCGACCGCTGCCGGCATAGACGCTCCAATAAGATGGGCTGAAGCAGTCAGACTAATGCGGGAAAACAGTTTGGTCAACACCCATATTTCGTGCCAAACGAATGTGATGTGTCACATCGGTGGCGCGAAGCTGTCGCGCCCTGGTCCGAGCTCTGTTCCTACAGCGTATGGAGCGCCTTGCTCAGTTACTCGGCGGATCCTTCTGACGCGTCTTGCTGCTCGCGGTCAGAATCCCAAGGCCCACGAGCACTATCACGCCCACAGCAATCCACACCGTTGGCACGTTGAGCAAGTAGGCTCCAACGGCCAGACCGACGATTACTACGAAGTAACCGATGAGATAGGTGGTAAAGGCTGACATCAATTCTCCGTTATGGCGACCAATGTGGCGGTCCCGCGCTGGCGACCGAATCTCCTTGCATCAGAGCAAGACGGAGTCCAGATATCGAGAGTCCTGCCTTTGACCTTCCCGCCCGTGTCATCGACCAGGAAGCGCCCCAGGTATTGCTTGCCGAGGAAGATCTCAACGTGGCGGGCCAGAGGAAATATCCGCGGGTCGGCGGCGACGATTCCTTCCCTCACGAAGTGATCGCGGCGCGTCGTTCCCTGTAGGCAATACTGTGTGAGCGATACTGTGAGTGGCTTCCCAGCTGGAGCTCGGACAAAAATATTGTGGAGCTTTGGGAGAGCCGGCAGCATCCGCCTGGCGCGAACCACGACTGGCGGCAGGATCTCGTCTGCGTAAACCAGAACCGGTGGATGCGTGAACGGCACAGGTTTCGGGTTCGGAAGCCGCGCGATACCACTCCACACGAGGAGGGCCGCAGCCAGTACCGCGCCAATCGCGCGGTACACCTCCCACAACTTCAACCGAGAACCTCGGTCAAAAGTGAGTCTGGGAGGAGTGTGGTGTAGCCCGAATCCTGCGCGGCCATGGTTCCAATTCGAGCCGGTACAGAGAACTCCGTTACTCCGGCACGGTTTTTCTTGTCGGACCGCATCGCTTCGATGATGCTGGAAGCTGAGGGGCCCGATGGCCGCCTGGTGGGGAGGCCAGCGCTCTTGAGCGCGTCGCTGATGCGTGCGGCGGTACCCGGCTCGGTGACCCCAGCGCGCTCGGAGGCTGTGGCCTCCAGGAGCATGCCGATCCCGACCGCCTCTCCGTGGCGGATCGTGTAGCCGCTAAGCGCTTCGATCGCGTGTCCTATCGTATGACCAAAATTCAAGGCTTTACGCGCTCCCAGTTCCCGTTCGTCCATGGCTACAACTCCCACCTTGAGGCGAATGCTCTTCTCGATGACGTAGTACAGCGCCGCAACGTCACGAGCCTCCGGGCCGGCAGTAATTATGGCGCCGGCCGCCTTGCTTGTGAAGTCGAAGTACGCCGCATCTCCTATCGCTCCGTGCTTCAGAGCCTCTGCCATGCCCGACCGGAGCTCTTCGACTGGTAGCGTCGCGAGAACGTCCGGGTCCACGATGACGGCCGCTGGCTGGTGAAAGGCACCGACGAGGTTCTTCCCCTTTAATGTATCAACGCCGGTTTTCCCTCCAATGGAAGCGTCTATCATCGCGAGCAGAGTGGTCGGGACGTGAACCACTGGAATCCCTCGCATATAGGTGGCGGCTACAAACCCCGCCACGTCCAAGACCACGCCGCCGCCCAGCGCGATGATGGTTGAATCCCGCCCGAACCTGGCCTCGAGAAGCTGATCGGTCAGATCAGCCCACGTTTGGCGCGTCTTGTGCTCCTCGCCAGCAGGAAACGTACTTACAAGGGCCGGTCGCCCGCCGGCATCGAGCCGTCCTGCGACGCGGCCGGCGTACAGCGGTGACACGGTACTGTCTGATATGACGGCGTAGCGATGCGCGGGCGCCCTCTCCAGGACGATCTCAGCGACTCTGTCCAGAAGCCCCGGAGCGATGCAAATGTCGTATATGCCTGCGGACACGTACGCGATATCGCGTACGCCAGTCGTCTCCGAGTAACGCGAGGCTACCAAGTAACTTCGCCTGCACCAGCGCGCCGGTTCGCGACCCGGGCGAGAGAGAACAGCAGATCCGAAAGCCGGTTGAGGTACACGATCACCAGGCTTGGCAGTTCAACGGAATGCTGCAGGTGCACGACCTTCCGCTCCGCGCGTCGGCAAACGGTGCGCGCAACGTGCAGTTCCGCGGCCTTGGGCGTGCCCCCGGGGATTATGAACGCCTTGAGCGGCTCCAGTTCGTTGTCGCATGCGTCGATCGCGCGTTCGAGCTCCGCAATTCTGACCTCGTCGATTCGCGCCTTCGCGAGATGATCGTTCATCTTCGCGATGTCTGGAGTCGCTAGCAGCGCGCCGATTGCGAACAGATCCCGCTGCACAGAAACGAGAACCTCGTCGACGCGAGGCATCGGTCCGCTTGCCCTTGCGGCGCCAATGACCGCATTCAGCTCGTCCACATCGCCATACGCGTCAACGCGAGCGTCATCCTTCGGTACTCGGCCGCCACCAAAAAGCCCCGTCGTGCCCGCGTCGCCCGTCTTCGTATAGATCTTCATAGTCATATCCGGGTAAATTTCGCCGTATGGAGCACGAGATCAAAGACGTAACGATATTAGGCGCTGGCCCAACCGGACTTTTTGGCTTGTTTTACTGTGGGATGCGTGGTGCAAGCGCACAGGTCATCGACGCGCTTTCACAGACTGGAGGTCAACTGACGGCGCTGTATCCCGAGAAATACATATTCGACGTTGCTGGGCTCCCCAGGATCCTCGCCAAGGATCTCGTCAAGTCACTTGAAGCTCAGGCGGCGCAGTTTGGTGAGCCGATTCACCTTGATCAGCATGTAATCGGTCTCGAGGAGAAGGACGGTCATTTTGTTCTGGTGACGAACACTGATCGTTTTCCAACGCGATCCCTGGTACTTGCCGCTGGGATCGGGGCGTTTTCTCCCCGTCGGCTGCCGCAGCCTGTTGCGGCGGCCTGGTACGGGAAGGGGATTCAGGATCGCGTGCTGGATCCGGAGCAGTTTCGCGGAAAACGCGTCGTCATCATTGGCGGCGGAGATTCCGCGTTCGACTGGGCGCAGCAACTCCGCGGCACGGCGGCTACTGTCATGCTGGTTCACCGCAGCGATCGCTTTCGCGCGCACGCCGCGACGGTCGCGGACGTGCTGGCGTCCGCCGACTCCAGCTGTACCAAGATCTTCGCATTTCACGAACTTCACGACATCCATTCGGCGGGCGACCACTTCGATTCTGTCACACTCCGGCATGTAAAATCGAAGGTGTTGGCGGAGGTCGCGTGCGACGCGATTCTTCCAATGCTCGGCTTTGTGAGTGATCTCGGCCCACTGAACGATTGGGGACTCCATCTCGTCAACGACGAGATTCTCGTCAATAGCCAGATGGAAACGGGTCATCCCGGCATATACGCTGCTGGAGACATTTGCAGCTACCCGGGGAAACTCAAGCTGATCGCTACGGGGTTTGGGGAAGCGGCGACCGCCGTGAATCAGGCGGTACACTGGATATATCCGGACAAGAAGGTCGCCCCCGGACACAGTTCCAACATGGCGCTGTTCGGGCAGAAAGACGACTGACGGCTTTTCTGTCGGCTGTTTTCGCCATTTTCAAAGACTTACACGTTTGTCCGCTTTCGCATACGCGAGGTCAGTCAACAGATTGACCAGAACGAAGATGACGCTCAGGAACAAGACACTTCCTTGAATTGCTGGAAGGTCACGTCGCGAAATTGCATTGACGACGTAGCGGCCAAGCCCGGGCCAACTGAATATCGTCTCGGTGAGTATGCTCCCGGTCAGGTAGTATCCAAAGTCGAGACCTAGTACGGTGATCACTGGTATAAGTGCATTCCTCAAGCCGTGCTTGAGGACGACCGCGCGTTCAGTCAATCCCTTTGCTCTTGCAGTGCGAACGAAGTCGCTGTTCAGAACGTCGAGCATCGCCGATCGCGTGACGCGAGCGAGAAATGCCACGGAGCGCGTACCGAGTGCGAGCGCCGGCAGAATCAGATGCCGAACCCCTCCGTAGCCAGACGGCGGAAGCCAGTGGAGTGTTACGGCGAATAGCAGAATGAGAAGCAGTCCCACCCAATACACCGGGAACGAGATGCCAAGATAGGCACCGGCGAGGGATATTCGGTCGAACCATCCGCCGGGATGTTGTGCACTCAGCACCCCGATGAGAATTCCGGTGATCGACGCAAACAACATCGCAGTGCCGGCGAGCAGCAAAGTTTTGGGAAACCGCTCGAGGACATCGTTCAGGATCGGCCTGCGCGTGATGTACGAAGTGCCGAGGTCGCCGCGCAGTATACCGCCCGCGTAATGCGTGAACTGCGTAAGCACTGGCTCATCGAGCCGCAGCTCCTTGCGCAGCCGAGCGATGGTCGCCGAGTCCGCTCGCTCTCCCACCATTTCCTGCACCGGATCGCCGGGTGCGACATACAGCAGCAGGAACGTGACCACGAGTACGCCGAAGAGCGTCGGTATGGCCAGGAGCAGCCGTCGAAGGATATACGACGTCACTGCGACGCCCCCGCCGGTTTGGGTGCGCGCTCGATGTGCGCTTTGGTCCACCGTTCACCAGTGAAGATCGACGGCACCGTGAACCCTTTTAACCACGGCTGCACGGCGTACAACTCCGTGTAGAAGAACATGAACAGCATCGGTGCCTGCTCATGCGCCAGGGAGTCGGCTTCGCGGTAGAGCGCGAAACGCTTTTGATCGTCAGGCTGTCGCCGAGCTGCCGATACGACGCTGTCGAATGTGGCGTTGCTGAAGAACGAAACGTTTCCCCCAACGCCGCGATTTGCGCTGTGGAGCAGCGGATACAGAAAATTTTCGGCGTCCGGATAATCCGCGAACCAATCTTTGAGGGCGATATCGGTTTTGCCATTGCGAGCCGCCTCGCGCATGGACGACGCGTCTCGCTGCACGATCTTCGCACGAATGCCGACACGTGCCAGATACGCCTGAATTGTTTGCGCCATTCGCGGAAATTGATCGCTCTGCGACGTCCAGAGTTCGATGTCGATCCCATTCGGGTATCCGGCCTGAGTGAGCAACGTGCGCGCTCGCGCTGAATCGTACGGATACGGCTGCATGGATGGGTTGTATCCATCGAGAGATGGCGGAATGACGCCCGCGGCCAGCGTGCCTCGGCCGCCCATCAGTCGCTTCAGGATCATTCCACGATCGACCGCGAGGTTGATCGCCTGCCTCACACGCACATCGCGCAGCGGACCCCGCGTCGTGTTGATTGCCGCGTAGATAAGCCGTAATGACGGCGCCGATTGCAGCAGTGCGCGTTGCTCGTCATTCGCCTCCCACGAGGGGGATTCCTGCGCCGGAACCTCGAGAACGTCCACATTGCCACTTTCAAATTCCGCCTCGGCGGTGCTCTGTTCCGGAATGATCCGCGCTTCCAGAGAATCGGCCAGTGGCGCACCTTCGTGATACTTCTCGTTTCGCGCGAATAGCAGATAGTCATCGTGATGCCACGCGACGAACTTCCACGGGCCGGTGCCCACGGGATGCTCACCGAAGTCCGGTGGTGTGCGCATCGGTACGATCGCCGTCGCGGGCATTGCCAACATCTTTGGGAAGATCGCGAATGGCTCCGTGAGAGTGATCTGGATTGTGCTATCGTTGAGCACGGAGAGGCCGGTGATACTCTTCGCCGTTCCCGCGGCGTACTCCTGTGCGCCACGAATGGGATACAGTGGCCAGCCGCGGCCGCCGCGCGTCGCGGGATCCAGGACCCGCTCCCACGAGTGTTTCACGTCGGCTGCGGAGAAGCGGGTTCCGTCGTGGAACAGGACTCCAGTTTTCAAGTGGAACGTGTATGTCACTCCATCGCCAGCAAGGTCCCATCTCGTGGCCAGATCCGGGACCACCTTCGCGTCGGGGGTGAATCGGGCGAGTCCGTCGAATACGTACGACACGGCACGCCCAGTAGGCACATCGGTGGAGAGCGCCGGGTCCAGCGATCTGGGATCGTAGCTGTCGCGCGAGTCTATGAGCAGGTGGCGATCGGGCGCCGACGAGCCACCGCAGGCGCCAAGCGTCGTGAGGGCGACGAGAGCCAGTCGTGCCAGCCGGGTGGTTCCGGCTGATTGGATGGGTCTGGCGCGTCGGATTCGAATAGGTCCGCGAAACCCTCGTGAGAGGGTGGCTGTTGACATCATAGGGTGAAAAGCGAGAACTTACCGGGCTATCATTAGAGCGTCAATCGTGACCGCGGACATCATTAAGAGGATAATCACCGCGGCCACCGTGCTGGCCGCCTGCTCGGCTCTGCCCGCTATCGCCAGCGGGCAGGACCTTCGTTGCGGCGGTGGTGGCATTGAAGTGCGAGGACTCGACTTCAATGGGAACCACGCATTCACGGACGCCGAACTCGCCAACGCCATAGTTACTACACCTTCGGCGTGGGCTCGGCGATATCTGGATCTCCCGTTTTCGGCGAGGCGTTGCCTGGACGAGCAGGAGTTCGCCAACGATCGCTTGCGACTCATTCTGTTCTATCGTCGGCGCGGCTTTCCCAGCGTTACAGTCGATACCAGCCGGATTGACGCCGGTCACAATGGTGTGAGGGTTGAATTCAATATTGGCGAGGGGCCGGCGACCGTGTTGCGCTCGCTCACGATCGCGGGGCTCGATTCCCTATCGAACGCCACCGATGTGATGTCCGGCCTGCCGGTGACTGTCGGTGAGCGGTTCGACAGGACCAGGATCGACGCTGCGATCGATCTCATGACGCGCCGCCTCCGCAATTCCGGCTATCCAGCCGTGAGCGCGCACAACAGCTTCGCGACGACGGACAGCGGCCTTGTCGCGTTGGATACTCTGACGATTACGCCTGGCACGCTTACGCGGTTCGGCCGGATCGACATATCCGTAACTCCGTCGCCGCGCAAAAAGCAGCACATCTCTGATGAAACCGTGAGGCGGATCGTCGGTATCGATTCGGGGACGATATTTCGTGAACAGGCACTGATCGATGCCCAGCGCGCGCTGTATCAGACAGATGCATACACGCATGTTGCGATAGCGCTGGATAGTGCCGGTGGTTCGCGCATCGGGCGTGACTCCATTGCGCCGCTGAACATCGCGCTCGCGGAGAACACGATGCACGCGGCCCGCCTGGGAGCCGGTTACGGTACGCTCGATTGCTTTCGAGCTACGGGCGAGCTCGACGACTACAATTTCCTCAACGGCGCCCGACATCTTACGCTTCAGGGTCGCGTCTCCAAAATCGGGATCGGACGTCCGCTCGACGGTGCGCCGGCATTGTGTCCGCAGGCCAAGGCAGATCCTTACAGTGGGCAGCTCAACTATTACCTCGGCGCGACGCTGCGCCAGCCAGTTTTTTTCGGGCTGCGGACCGTTCCAACTCTCACCGCGTATACATCGCGTGTGAGCGAGTATAGAGTCTATGTGCGCACGACGTCGATCGGTGGCGTTGCATCGCTGCAGTACCAGCGCTGGGCTCGTACTCCGGTCACATTCGGGTACAGCATGGACTTCGGACGCACCGAATCACAGCCCGCGCTGTTCTGCGCCGTGTTCAACCTGTGTACCGCGGAGGAACGCGACCGGGTGCAGAAGAATCAGCGCCTCGCGGTAGTGAACGCCGTCGTTTTGCATGACGCGACCGACGACGCATTAGCTCCGACGTCGGGCGGCATCGTGCGATTCGAAATTCGTCATGCGTCGCCGCTCGTGTTTTCGGACTCGGGGCTGCAATTCAACACCTTGCTCGGCGAGGCCTCTCGATACGTCTCTGTAGGTGGTGGGAACGTGCTTGCGATGCGCATTCGCGGCGGCATGGTATTCAGCGGAAGTTTTCGGAGCAACTCAGGATTCATTCCACCTCAGGAGCGTCTCTACGCCGGCGGCCCCAGTTCAGTGCGCGGGTTCGCGCAGAACGAGCTTGGTGCAGCTACGTACATAGCGCCTTCGTACTCGACGGTCACTGTAGTCGACTCCGCTGGCCACACTGACACGTACTTCCGGTATCTCGGCACCGCAAAACCGCGCAGAGTCGTTCCGGTGGGCGGGAATAGTCTCGTCGTCGGCAACGTCGAGTTGCGGCTGCGAAGCCCCTTCCTTCCCAACGTGCTTCAATTCGGCTTGTTTGTGGACGCCGGAGACGACTGGAACCGGGGCGGAGCGAGTACATTCGGCGGATTCCACATCAAGGTTACGCCTGGCGTTCAAGTTGCAGCGCTGACTCCGGTAGGCCCCGTACGCGTGGTTGTCGGATACAATCCGTACCAGCAACCTGCTGGACCTCTGTACTACGAGAGCGCGGCGAACGCGGGTGCGCTCCCGTGTGTGGCGCCGGGCAACCAACTCCGGGTGACAGTGGACAACAGCGATCCCGCAAATCCAAAATTCGTCCAGGAGCCAGGAACCTGCTCAGGCTACAAGCCGCCGCCAACGAAGTCATTCGGAAGCCGCCTGACTTTCGGGCTTGCCATCGGCCAGGCGTTCTAGGCAGGTGACACTCCGCGGCAGAATCGTAATCGGCACCGCAGCCGGTCTCCTCGCGCTATTCTCGCTCGTGGTGGTTGCGGTGCTCGCCATTACGCGAACGGACGCGGGGCGCCAACGGGTTCGTGGACTCATCGTCTCGGCGCTCAAGCAACAGGTACACGGGTCGCTGTACGTGGGGCGTATCACGGAAGGTTTCTTTTCGGGCGTCACCATCGATTCCCTTGAGATTCGCGACACAGATGACTCCCTCTTCATCAGCACCGGGCCCGTCTCGGTGGAGTACGACCTCAGAGATCTGCTCGACCGACGCATTCTTCTGCAGAATGTTCACGCAGAACATCCCGTTGTGCACATACGACAGCACGAGAATGGCGATTGGAACTTCCGCGAGGTGTTTCGGTCCGCGGAGAAGTCGCGATTTGAGCCCAACCAGCCTCGCGCTTTCATTGTCATCGACTCGGCGACAATCCACAATGCCACATTCGTCCTTACGTTGCCGTGGCACCCATCTCCATGGCTGAAACGCGCGGCGCTCGATAGCGCCATTCGGTACGAACTCGCGCGCAAGGATCACGATATACGTCGCACGCGCGAAGGATTTTCACGTACCTGGCGCTGGACCGAAGCCGATGTGCAAATTCCGCTGGCGCGCATCAGCAATCCGGACACGGCGGGAATGCTATTTCATTTTGCCGGGTTGAAGGTCGCCGAAGCCGACCCGCCATTCCTGTTCTCGAATACGAGTGGCATTGTCCGTCAGTTGGGCGACTCCATATGGCTCGACATTCCTCATCTTGACCTTCCGGCGTCGACTGGTCGGGCAAAGGGAAAGATTGTATGGGGAAGCGACCTGCCAATTCGGTACGACGTCCATGCTCACGCTGATTCCATCTCTCTGAATGATGTCTCGTGGATATATCCGACGCTTCCGCGCACCGGTGCCGGAAGCACGGATCTTGACATCCGCACCGAGACCAAACATCCGCAGCTGGTGGATTTCGCACTGTCCAATATGGATGTGCGTTCCACTCGTTCTCATCTGCTGGGCAACATGACGTTCACTACCGGTGAGGACACGCTGATCGTTTCAGATGTTCGGCTCACGGCATCGCCCGTGAACTTCGATCTGCTGCGCACGCTCAACGGCAAATCGTTCCCATACAACTGGCAGGGCGATATTACCGGGACCGTACGTGCAAGCGGAGGCAACCTCGCGCGGTTCAAAGTGGAAGATTCGCAACTTCGTTTTGCGGACGCGAACGTTCCAGGCGCGTACTCGGTGTTGAGCGGCAAGGGGATGCTCAACATCTTCTCGCCAGCATTTACCGCCTTCAATGAATTTGCTGTAGATGTCAGCAGCCTTGATCTCCGGACGCTGCAGTACCTGAACACCAATTTTCCGCGTCTGAATGGTACGGTGTCGGGCAGCGCGATTCTTGACTCGGTGTGGCTTGACGTGCGTTTTCACGATGCACAACTCGCGCATCGCGACGGAGACGGTCCCGAGTCCAGCGTATCGGGCAATGGCCGGGTCACGTGGGGCGAGAAGTACCTCACCTACGATCTTGACCTTGACGCCCACCCTCTCGCATTCGAGACACTGCGCAAATCGTATGTGGGTGTTCCGTTGCACGACTCTCTGAGCGGACCCATCAGGGTTTTAGGCCAAAGTCCGGATCTGCAAGTGACGACATCGCTCTCCGGCCGCGGTGGAACCCTGGCGTTCGAGGGGCGGGTGGATGCCGACCCGCCGGTATATGGTGTACACGGCGTCGGTACTATCACCAATGCGGATCTGCCCAATCTGCTTGGCAATCCATCGCTGCCATACACGTCGCTTACTGGCACCTACGCCGTCGATATTGCCGGGGATTCGCTGCCAGACTTTACTGGATCCGCGTCGGCATCGTTGCTCGAGTCTCGAGCTGCGAATACGACTCTTAGCCCATCAAAGGCATACGTGCACATCGGCAACGGGATCGTCACCGTCGATTCCATGCGCCTTGCGGCGGGCGGTGCAACCGCGACCGCAAGTGGCTCCATCGCGATGGTCGCAGGACAGCATGGATCGCTTACCTATCAGCTCGGTGTCGGATCGCTCCGTGACCTCGTACACCTCCTCGGTGGCGCGACTTCCGATTCATCGCGGACGCTGGAGTCGGGGCCAGTGACGGCCAAGGGAACTCTGAGCGGAACTCCCGGCGCGCTCCAGACACAGGGCACTGCGTCGGCGCGCGACGTTACCGCTGGTCCGGCGCATATCCGGAGTCTACATGCCAGCTATGCGATGCACGACCTGAGCGCAAAACCGAGTGGCGTCGTAGCGCTCACTGCCGATACACTTTCGGCGGGGCCAATTCCCGTAATCCAGGCTATCGTCGGACTCCGAATAAGCAACGGCAACGACGTTGCGTTCCGTGCGGACTTCGTCGGCCGCGGTGAAGCGCGCGCGTCGACGTCAGGTGAAGTGATACGGAAGGACAGCGGCAAGGACAGCGGCGTCGTCGCCGTTCGCTTCGATTCGGCAAGAGTAGACGTTGATTCATTGAATGCGTACGCGCTCGGCGCTCCAGTTCACATGACGTCGGTCGCGAATGGCATCACCATTGATTCGGTACTTCTTTCCCGGTCCAGTGGTGGATCGGTGGCCCTTCGTAACATCGCGTTTGTTGGCGACTCCATACGCGGCTCATTGCGCACGGCCGACTTCGACCTTGCCTTGCTCGAGCTGTTCGGAAGCGCGCTGACGGATATCCACGGGGCGCTCACCGCGAATATTGACGTTGCTGGCACGACATCCAAACCACGACTCAACGGCAAGATTACCATCGACAGTGGTGCTGCGACCATCGTACCACTGGGAGTACGCCTCGCGCGCCTGGATGCGAACATCGGGTTGAGCGGCGACACCGTTTTCGTGCGCAAGTTCACGGCAACGACAGCGCGTGAACGGCGTGGCACGCTCGACGTAACTGGAAATATTGCGCTGTCGGAGTATCATGATCCTGTATTCGCGCTCAGTGCAACGGCCAACAACTTCCGCGCAGTGGATCGCCGCGGGCTGGCCTCGCTCGATGTCAGCACCACAACTCCGCTATCGCTCACCGGAGCATATTCGGGCGCCCGTGTCACTGGTGCGGTACGCGTGGATCGGGGAACTGTTTACATACCCGAGCTGATCACCAAGCGGCTTGTCGATCTCAATGATCCGGAGCTTGTGGATGTCGTGGATACGACCGTCGCGAGCAATCGTGCCATCCTTCCCACTGCTCCCAGCGAATTCGTAAAGAACCTCCGGCTCGACAACGTTTCGATCAACGTAGGCGATGACGTATGGCTGCGATCTGCCGAAGCGAACATCAAGCTGGGTGGCTCGCTCAACGTTACACTCGGCCGCAGCCCCGTCACGGGAGAACCATCGCAACTCGCGCTCGACGGCCAGCTCAATGCCATTCGCGGAACCTATCGGCTGGATGTCGTTCCATTCGTGCAACCCACCTTCGATGTGGAGCAGGGTACACTACGGTTTTTCGGATCGCCTGACCTCGATCCGGCGCTCAATATCACTGCGATCAACACGGTCCGCCGCCCCCGCGAGAGCCTGAACGGGCAGGATATTCGCATTCGTGCAACAATTGGCGGCACACTGTCCGCGCCATCGCTCGCACTTGCCAGTGCGGATAATCTGCCGCTCTCCCAGTCCGATCTACTCAGCTATCTCATAACGGGCGAGCCTGCCTTCGCGCTCGATTACACCGCAGGGCAGTATGTGAATCAGCTTGCGAATGTCGCCGTGCGGTCAGCCGGTAACCTTATCAGTAGCGCGATACCGCGATCCGTATTCGATGTTGTCGAGCTGCAAACTCCGGCGCTGCTCGCCCCACAGGCGCCAGGCACCACGGACAACTCGACTTTCTACACCAATCTGCTGAATACTCGTGCACTGGTCGGTAAGCAGCTGAACAACAATCTCTTCCTCGATGTGAGCACTGGGTTCTGCGCCGAAAACTTCCGGAGCGCCACCAACTTTCAGCACAATCTTGGATTGCGACTCGAGTATCGCTTCAGCCAGAGCTACACCGCGCAGTTGGGCGTCGAGCCCGGAACGACAGACTTGCTCTGTTCCAGGCCCGGATCGCTTCAGACGCTACAGCAAACTCCGTCGCAGCTCGGCATCGACTTTCTTCGCTCCTGGCGATTCTGATGCGGGCGCGCTCTGGCGCACCTCGTCGGGAGGTGCAGGTGCAGCGCGCGCTGTTGATCGTCAATCCGTTTGCCCGGTTGGCGCGGAAGTCGGTCAGGGCCGCGACTCGCGCTTTCGCCGCGTCGGGCGTTCAGTGCGAGACCGTGATAACCGAGCGCCGCGGTCATGCACGCGATGTGGCGCTCGCGCGCTCGAAGGATGTCGACGCTGTATTCACACTTGGCGGCGACGGAACCGCAGTCGAAGTACTGGGCGCTCTGGCACATACCGGGCGCCCGGTTGGGATTCTCCCGGGGGGCACGGGTAACCTTCTCGCGCGGGCGATCGGATTGCCAATGAACGTCCCACGCGCCGTACGGGCCCTCGTGCGTGGAGATCAGGCGTTGGTGGATCTGGGGCGCCTGGCCGACGGATCGTACTTCGCGATTGGTGCCGGGGTCGGAATCGACGCCGCCATGATTGCTGGGACGTCCCAGGCGTGGAAACGGCGCGCTGGCGTCCTGTCGTACGTGGTTGCAGGGGCGTCGCACGTACTTCGCAGACGCCGCTTTACTGCGCGCGTCACTGTCGATGGTGTAACCGTTACCAGGGAGGCGTCGGTGGTACTGATCGCCAACTTCGGCGTGCTTCTGAATGGGCTGGTGACACTCGGCGAGCGTATTCGGCGCGACGATGGCAGGCTGGACGTCTGCATCTTCGATCCCGTGACCCTGCCAGACGTGTTCCGCGTTAGCCGTAAACTAATGTTTCGCGATTTTAGCCCGGATTCTGCAATGTATTATCTGCAGGGAAGCCATATTATCCTGGAGACAGACCCGGCGCTCGTCGCGCAAGCGGATGGCGAGTTGATTGGCAACTGTCCACTGGAAGCCTCAGTCGAACCCCTTGCCGCGTGTCTCCTGGTGCCACAGTGTCAAATAAATCGTCAGTAGCACAGTAATTCGTCGATTTCCACCGATACCAGCATCCCATCGTGACTCACCGCGTTTCGCTCCGATTGCAACCTGATATGCCAGCGATTTTACCGCTGGCTGGGTCGTCGCGCGACATGCGGGAACTGGTCCGGCAGATCGAGCTGTTGACCAAGGGAGATCGCTCGCCGGCACTCCTCATCGGCGAGCCTGGGACCGGGAAGGGTTGGCTGGCGGAATACATTCATGCCGCAAGTGCTCGTGCAGCCTTTCCGTTCGGCATGTTAAACTGTGCAACGATGAACCGCACGCACATCAGAGCTGAGCTTTTCGGCACACCGGACGACAGTGAGGCGAGTCCGGGGATGGTCGAAGCCGCACTCGGCGGAAGCATTTGCGTGGAGGAGATCTCGCAACTTCCATCCGAACTGCAATCGATGCTGTTTGATTTACTGCAGTCTTCTGCTTCTCATTCGGATCAATCCGCAGGCCTTTTTCCGGCGCGCGTAATTGCGGCGGAAAGCAAGGATCTTGTGAACGAAGTCAATGCCGGACGGTTCCGCGAAGATCTGTACTATCAGCTGAGCGTGACTCCTGTTCACATACCCCCGTTACGAGCAAGATCGCGCGAGGATCTTCTGGAGTTGATCACGGCTGTTGTGGATTCGATAGCATCTGAGGTCTGCGGCGTTCCGCGTGCGCTTGGCGACGGCGTAGTCGATCGGCTCGTTCAATATCCGTGGCCCGGCAATCTTCGCGAGCTTCGGAACCTGCTTGAGCGGTCGATGCTCGCGGCCCGCGGCGAAGCTGCCGTTCAGCGCGTGCATCTTCCGGCGGAGTTGAGCGAGATTGGCGAAGTGGAGGAGCATATCCCGCGCACCATGGCGGATGTAGAGCGCGCCCATATTCACCGCACTCTGCATGCGCACAAGCTGAACCGAACTCACGCAGCACGCGAGCTCGGAATATCCCGTGCCACGCTCATCAAGAAGATCAAGGAGTACGGACTGGCAGTCAACGGTGCGGGCAGCCCGTGACGGAACTGCGTGAGCGTGACGCAATGATATGCCGGAGCTGCGGCCACGAAGAGCGCGCCTCCGAAGGCTATCCGTGCAAGGATTGCGGTACGTTCATCTGCATCATGTGCGTATTCAAGGGTGTCGTCCGATGCGAGCGGTGCGCTGCCAGCGCATCGGCCGGCGGAGATGCTCCGCTCGTAAGCAACGGCATTGGCAGCTCCAGCCTGCAGCCCACTCGGAGCCCCGAACTCGACTGGCCAGAGCATTGATCGATTCGCTGCCGCGGGGAGGCGCCACGAGCCGCGCACGCTCGGGGCGGGCAACAGTTCGCGTGTCAATCGCGCCCCTGCAGGCTGATCCCAGCATCTCGGCATCGCAACTCTCGCAGCTGCTCCGCGGCCACCAGGCCGATGTGATCGACAGCGATGCTGCATGGCTCCGGCTTCGCGGCGCAGATGGTTATGAGGGATGGTGTCATCAAGGTTACCTCGACATCGAGCCTTCGGCCGCTACGACGCCCCTCCAGTCGGCGTGGGGCGCCGAGCGACGCATTTCGGTTGGGTGTACGGTACAATCGGCAGCCGCCGGCATTGTGGAATTGCCGCTCGGCGCACTGCTGGACGCCGACGAGGAGGTGACGCGCGGGATCGCAATGAACCACCGTGCTCGCAGTCGCTACTTTGAGCCGGACGCGCAGTCGCTTGTGCAACGTGCGTTGGAGCTGTTCCGTGGAGCGCCCTACCAGTGGGGGGGTGTCACTCCATGGGGCGCGGACTGCTCCGGTTTCGTGCAGACAATGTTCGCCCTGCACGGCACACAGCTTCCCCGGGATGCGTGGATGCAGGGGGAGCGCGGACGCGAAGTGTCCAATGAGATCATCGATTTCGCGCCTGCCGACCTGCTGCTCTTTTCCGATCGGGACGACGGCCGTCCCACTCACGTCGCTGTATCCACGGGCAGCACGCGCTGCATTCACTGCTCGATTGCGAATGGCGGTTTTGGGATCAACTCCCTTGACGGCAACGACCCGATCGCGCAAACACTCCGGGCCACGTTCCGCTTCGCGCGGAGAATACTCTAGACTCGGGGTGTTGTCTCGCGAGACGTGCGATGTCTCACGCTCTGAATCCGACGGCCGTGCGACTGTTGAGCCCACTCACTCGACCGGCAAGCGTAGCACCCTGTGAGCCACCAGATAGCACCAAGCGGCGTTTGGCTCCGGGCGCGATGTGAAAATAATTGTCGCTCAACGTCCAGCCCGGCGCTTCGATCGCCACTGCAATCGCGAGCTCGTCGGTGCTCACGGTCAGCTCGTATGAATTCTCGCTCAGCAACGTGACCGACGTGCGCAGCTGCGCCATCGTCCGGATGGAGCCAATTCCCAGCGGGAAGTGAAACGATTCATCGAGCAACGCATCACCATTGCTTTCGCTGAGCGTCGCAACGACGGCGTCGTGATTGGGCCGCCCGAAGTGATACGCGTAACTGATGTCGGTGAACGAGCCCAGCAGTCGATCAGCTTCAAGGTTGACTGATGAACGGGCCCCGATGGTTACTGGAACCACAACGGTCGCGACTGAGACTGAGCCGTTGAACAGCGCCAGCTTGAGCTTGGCGGAGAGTTGTGACGGGTGATCGTTGACCACGTTCAGTCTCAGGCCATTCAGTCCTTCGTCTGTCATCACGACCGCAACTGATCGGCAGGCACGCGCAAGATAGTGGTATGCCGCTTTGGGGGAGCCCTCGAAGTCGAGCACTCCCCATCCTGCTCCTGGATACACGTCGCGGTAAATCCAGACCAGAGCGCCATTACAAGTCGAACCATCGCGGCGCCACTCGGCGATCGTCTTCGCTATCAACTCTCCGCCCGCAACTCGCCCAAGCGCGAGGTAGCGCTCCGGGTCCGCATAACGCACTGCGAGTGGGTCGATACCAAACATCTCCTTCACGTAGTGATCACGGACGTCTTCGAAATCCCAGGCCGCGCCTGCGTCGCGTGTCACCCCACGTTTCCAGTCGGGGTGATGCCCGGCCCCCGCTGCTCCGCAAGACATGCGATCCACGAAATCGGGCTCAGGTACGTTCGACAGTGCCAGGCATTCGGAGGCGAACCGGACGCCGCTCATGCGAACATCGGACGCAGCCCGCAAATAAGGGCCGTATCCAAAGTAGTGACCGTCGCCTGCATTCACATGGAACGGCAGTGTGCCACCACTCGGAGAAGACGTCCAGTAAGGAACTCCGGGTGCGCACTGCGCCGAGAGCCTCGCGAATGTTTCGGAGAAGAGCGAACTCCGCCATTCCGACTCCGCAAGCCCCAGCATCGCCGCCTGCTGCTCGACCTCGCTGTTGCCGCAAACGAGCACGAGCGATGCGCATCCGCCGACTCGTTCAAGCAGTTGGGTTACTTCGCGCGCTGCGCTCGCAACAAATGCTTCGTTCGTGGCCGGATAGTCCATATTCGCGAACATCAGGTCCTGCCACACCGCGATGCCGAGTTCGTCGCACAAATCATAGAAGTCGTCATGCTCGTACACCATGGTGCCGCCAACGCGCAACATGTTCAAGCCGGCATCGCGCGCCAATTCAAGAGTACGACGATACTCCGCCCTGGATCCGTGCAAGGTCAGAACGTCCGTAGGGCTCCAGCATGCACCGCGCCAGAAAATCTTCTGCTCATTGACCCGCAGGTCGAAGTCGCCGTTGTCCGACAGGAGGGTTACGCTGCGAAAGGCAACACGACCGAGTGCCATGACGACTTGAGATTCGCCCGCCGTGAACGTCAGCGTTGCATCGTACAGTGGCTGCTCACCATGCGTGTGCGGCCACCAGATCTGCGGTCTCGGGATGCGGATCGATGCGCTGATGACCAACTCACCGTTCGATCGACGAACCGCCGCCGCCCGTTCGACAGTTCCAATTCTCACCGCCGCGGCGGTAACATCCGTTCCGGCAGGTAGGCTTACACGTGCGCTAACCGAGACAATGCCGTCGCCCGAATCAATTCGTGCGTGCAGTCTCGATGTCGATAATCGGGGCAGTCCACTGGGCATGAACGAAACGGACCGCCATGGCCCAACAGGCTGCGCGTTCCATGACCAGCTGGGCATGCGTCCGAGCAGTGTCGTACGAATCCAGCGAAGATTCTGATGCGACGCAAGGCGTGTACGCCATTTTGGACGCGGACGCTTTGTCTTCAACTCGGCGTTCAGCGAGCGGAACCGGATTGCCACCTCGTTGTCATGCAATAGCCAATTGCCGACGTCAACGACATGTGAGACGAACATGTTGTCGCTCGACAGCACGTGCGTTCCATTGATCCATACTTCAGCCAGCGACGCAAGTCCGGCGAACTCGAGCGAGCCACCGGAGTTGGGGGAATCGCACCTGAAATGGCAGCGATACCACCAGTCGAAATCGTCCAGATTGGTCGTGTCGCGCTGATCCCATTTGCCCGCGGCGCGAAGTGCGGCCGCGACCGTGCCAGGTGCGGACGCAGTGAGCCATTGATCGTCTGCTACGCTGAGTTTGGACGGATCAATCGTTGATCCCGGGGCTACCTGCGCAAGACGCCAGACGGTAAGTGGAGAACCGCTTGCACCCGCACCAATTATGGATTCATTGGCTGCTTTTGAAGCCCGCTGATCACGTCCCATATGCGGCGGTCAGCTCCGCCATGGCGTTCGTCCAGCATGATTCCATCCGGTCGAGCATGGGCGCGACATCGGCCGGCTTCCTTGTCGCCATCATGCGGGCGAGCTTGAACTGCATCGCCTTCGCAGCCGTGGCTATTTCGTAAAAATTGGTCGAGGCGTTGGAACGCGGAGCACCGTTATCCGATAACCAGTCGAGAAAACTCGATGCTACCTCGGCGCACGCGCCACACTGTCTGAGTGTGGCGAAGGCATACTTGTAAAACACCGGCATGTCTTCGCCAGCTAGCCATTCGAGATCCGACATGTATCGCGCGCGATAGGTCGCTACCGGATTGGAACTTGGAATACGACCTAGATAGCCATTCAGCTGTTGGACTGCGACTGCCCTCAACTCGGTCGTCGAGCGACTCACCAGGCGGTCTAGTTTCGCTATTTCGGTGTATGGCGCCATCGCGGTTTCACCGACTGTGAAAATGGCGTCGAAATCGGCGCCCGCGAGTTCGAAGTAGCCGGCGCCATGAAAGTATCCGAGCCTGCGTGCCCCAAGATCGATTGCTTGCGCGCCAACCGTTGTCTTGGTGTGCTCGATCTGATACGACACGCCTGCGGTATCAGGCAGGTAGAACGAGTCCACCTCGACTAGCGGGACACGCTGTCTCGCAATCTGCTCAGCAATCTGAATTCTGAGCGGTCGCCAGATTGCAAGTTCCTGCACTTCAATACCGTAAAGACTGCGGATGTCGTCCAGCGACGGTTTGAAGAACGTCCACTGGTCGACTTCGAAGTCCATGGCAACGGTGAACGCCATGACTGCCGTGGGATCGAGTCGGAGCGCGTGCAGGAGTTCGATCCATAGATCAACATAGCAATTTGTCTCGGGCCAGACGCGCTCCAGACGGTGAAGGTCATGCGGCGTGTACGACGAGGCGTCCACGCCAAAGGCCTCCGCTTTCACAGTCCTAGCGTGGTCCTGACAGCTGATGGCCAGCGCGTGACGTCAAAGCCATGAGCTCTGAAGAGTGCGAGTGTGATCCGCTCAAGCCCGAATCCAACACACGCAGTGTGCGCCGGCATACCGTCGGAAGTCGTGATTCCGAAGGCGCTGCCGAAGTGGTCCTGATGATAATTGCAGGACACCGCTGCCGTGAGCGCCTCGCCGGTTGCGACCGGAACGACGAGCTCAAACTTGAGCGCCTGCTCCATCTGGCTCGCGGCGAGCATCGCGCCGCCGCGACCGAAGAACGGATCATTGGCAACAATAGGCTGCGCGTCGAGTCCAACGGCCTGAAGCATGGCCTGACCACGGTCCAGCCACAGATCGCGGAACTGTCGTACGCTTTCGGGATTTCCGATCCGTACGTATTCGCGCTGCCGAAATACCTGCATTCTCGCAGGATCGTCCGACGGCTCATAGCGGAAGCAATACGACTGGACGTCGAAAAGCCTGCCGTGGCGCGGGAGTACTCCAGCCGCCATCGGGTACAACGGATAGCACGCCGCCGGCGTCAAGACGAGATCCGTGTGCTGGAAAAGCGCAGTCCAGTCGGAGCCCGACTCCACCATCTGAAGCATGTCGCCGTGATCGCGCTCGTTTCCGCGAAACCCGTGTACGGTCCCGATAAGATGAGGAAACGATTGGAGGTAGCCACTTCTCTCGAAATCAGCTCGACCAATGACGGGAGGAAACCTGAAAACCTCGGCTCCCTGGTCGACGCCTGATTCGGTTACATAGCGATCAAATCCGGCAAGCACGCGCTCGAACAGTCCGGACTTGCCGTAAACGCCCTGAACACCCGTGGCCGTGATGATGCCATTCGAGAGCAACTCTTCGAGATACGCCCGTCGCGCTTCTTCGACTTGGGTATCACGACCCAGCACGGCGTCAATCATCCTTGGATACCAGCAACATCGCCGCATTAGCGCCATAAATGCGGTCGTTGTTGATCATCAGTGCCGCGCCATACGCGTCGCGTAGCAACCGGCCCAGTGAGGACTTCGAGTCTTCACGATACCCGGACATGCCACAGATCAGCATCGCCTGCCCAACGATGTCGACAACGGCGGTGGAGCAGTTGAGCTTGAGATTGTTCATGCGTATCGCGAAGTTCATCGCTGACAATGCGTCCGCGTCGTGCATGATCGATTCAAAGTCACGCACCGAATCGTTTACCACGGAGCGCATTGCCTGAAGCTTGCTCACCACCTCGGCCAATCTGACGCTTGCCGCAGGAGTCTTGCCCGGGCTCTTGCGCGCCTCGCCACGAATGTACGCACGAGCTCGGCCGACGGCCGCAGTCGCAATGCCGACCCATAGCGATGCCCACACTATATGTGACACCGGGAGCATGGTTTGGCTGGAGACTTCGGCATATGCTGCCGGAACAATGTGATCCACGGGCGCGATCGCACTTAGTGTGAATCCTGGGCTGCAGGTTCCGCGAAAGCCCAGTGTGTCCCATCCACTCGTCCGGGTCAGAGTGAACTCGTCGCGTTTGAGGAGGACGATCACCTGATCGCTTGCCGGGGCGTCGGGTGACCGGCGCGCGGTGGCAAGGATGGCGTCTGCATGCTCGCCATAGGATATAACCGGCGCCTGCTTCCGGATCGCGAACGATCCATTGTCGCGCTCGATTGCGCAAACTGACGAGCGCACGTCACCGCCGACGCCGATCTCGGACGTTGCGGACGCGATGAGTGCCTGTGTGTCCGCGAGCTCCGCCAGATAAGCAGCGAAGAACTGCGAGTTGCGCGCGTGGCGCACGATGCACGCTATCTGAATCTGGTGCATCGCGTATATCATCGCCGTGGCAGAGCAGTACTGGCCGAGTGTGGTGCATATGGCGGAGATGTCCGCGATCGAGCACCCGCCACCACCGAATTCTGTCGGGATGAAAATCCCGAGCATCCGCTCTGCGCGAAGTGCGGCAAATGCTTCGGACGGGAAGCGGGCATCTCTGTCTACCGCGTCAGCGAACGGTGCAGCAATATCGAGCCCAATCTGCTGCGCCTTTTCGAGTGCAGTGAAGGACCGACTTAACACTGTGATTGACATTCCGATTCTAGTTCGCTGTGGTAGTCTGTCCCGTCGTCAACTCCTCGATGGACTCGCGTATGTAACGGATCGTCTCGAAGGTTCGACGGCGTAGCATCCGCTCTGGAAACTCGACCTGGAACGTGTCCTCAAGGCCAAGCATGAGATTGACGGTCGCATGAGACGTCAGGCCGCAAGCGTAGAGATCCGCATCTTCGGAAATGCTGGAAACGTCCTGGTTCAGGCGGGCGTACTGTCGGAGTGTTTCGCGGATCTTCTCGACCATGGCAAGTATGCGGTTAGAACGCTTGTAGGCAGGCTTGCGGGCGCCGCATGGCGCTGCCGCAAACGGACACAGAGCTCGTCGTCCCGTTGGCCGGTTTACGCCCCGGTCGCAACGCCTCACTTGGCGATGAGCGGGTGGCCGTCCGAAGTCGCGACTAGGATGCTCCTGTGTCCCAGTATCGGTACGTTGGCCATCATAATTCAGGCAAAATCAGCCTGAGGATAGCGACTATTTGACTGCTATTTTAGTCTTGCCCTTGTTCTGTGCGTCGCCCAGCTGTCAGGAGACCATCAGCGGCGAGGCGCCGTAGGCCAGAGGAGCGGAAGGGCCATTGACGAACACGCTGGTCCGCGCGACCGGCTCGCCATCCAGCTCGACGCGCATTGTGTACTGGCCGGACGAATCCAGCGGCAAGTCCACAACGGCAATTATCGGCAGATCCATCTCGAGCGCGGCAGTGGGTCCGGCAGCAACATCGAGCTCGCCGCTGGACGTCCACAACTCGGAGTCGTTCGGGTTCAGCCAGTGGAAGGTCAGATGGTGAGTTCCGGAATCGGCCGGTCCTCCTTTCACGCGCACTACAAAGTGCGCGCGCGGGTGCATGGAGGGAAATCCGCCGACATGCAGCGCGTCGAAGATTCCGAGGACGTTGAGCTTTCCTTCCTGCGAGAGATTGGCTGCGTCGGCGAATACTGCGAATGAGATGTGCACATCCGAAAGATACTAGATTTGGTGATGCCAGACCGAAGCGGCTCATTCGGCGTCACAGATATGTTGCTGCTCCTCATGGCGGTCATATGGGGAGTCAACTACGCCGTTGTGAAGTACGCGGGCCAGGCGTTCGGCGCTTTGACATTCACGTGGATGCGCGTGCTGATCGCGATGATCATGCTTCTCTGCGCGGTGGCTCTGCAGCGAAAAAAATTGCCGAGCCGGAAGGACATGTTGAAGTTGCTCGGCCTCGGGGTGCTTGGGAACGGTTTGTACCAGCTCCTGTTCGTGTTCGGTGTTGCCAGGTCGCTGGTTGGAAGCGCTGCACTCATACTCGCTTCTGCGCCGGCCTTCATTGCGATCCTCGGGCTCATTCGAGGGGTTGAGAGAGTCTCGTCGCGCGGCTGGGTAGGCGTCGCACTCTCCATTGCGGGCGTGGGTGTCGTGATGCTCGGCAGCACGTCAGCAAGCCCGAACAGCGGTGGTTCGATTACCGGGACCATCCTTGTTTTCTGCGGTGTGTTATGCTGGAGTGTCTACACCGTTGGCCTGCAGCCCCTCACACATCGTGTGGACGCGGTGCAGCTCAGTGCGCTCACCATGGCCGGTGGCATGATCCCGCTGGCATTTGCAACGCCCATTGCGATTTCCAGTCTTGCATCGGCTCACGTCACCCAGCTTGCATGGTGGTGCGTGTTCTATAGCAGCGTAATTTCAATCGGAGTTGCTTATCTTTTCTGGTATCGCGGCATCCGTATTCTGGGGCCGACGCGCACTTCGGTCTATGGCAACCTTCAACCGATCGTAGCGATTCTGACCGGATGGATCGCACTTGGCGAGGTACCAACGCCATGGCAGCTAGTCGGCACGGTTGGCATAATTGGCGGCCTGGTTTTGACCCGCACATGATCCGTACTATCCCAATTAATTGATGCAACACCTCGTTCTATTTGATATCGACGGCACGATTCTGCATTCTGGCGGCGCAGGTCGTGACGCGATGGAGTACGCGCTCACAACCATTTTCGGCACACCGGGTGATCCCGAGATGCGTTACGATGGCAAGACGGATCGGCAGATCATTCGCGAGGGGATGCGCGCATCCGGTTTCACCGACGCAAAAATCGACGCGCAGATGGATGCTGTGATCGCTCTTTACGTCGAATCGCTGCCACAACAGCTTGCCGATCCAGCGCGTGGCGTCGGGATGTACCCGGGTGTTGCGGATCTGATAGCCGCTGTTCACAATCGCGGGGAGTTTGCGCTGGGATTGCTCACCGGAAATGTCGAGCCCGGAGCGCGGCTGAAGCTCGCCGCTGTAGGGTTGGATTTTGATCAGTTCAGGGTCAACGCATTTGGGTCCGATAGCGAAGTCCGCGCTGAACTTCCAGCAATTGCGCACCGAAGGATGATCGAGGTTTTTGGCATCGAGCTCCGCGGGCGGGACGTTGTCGTGATCGGAGATACACCGGCGGATATTTCGTGCGGGAGATCACTCGGTGCTCGCGCGATTGCGGTCGCTACCGGGTGGTATTCCGTGGATGACTTGAAGTCGCACCAACCGTACGCCGTGTTTGCTGATCTGAGCGACACGAACGCGGTTCTAGACGCGATCACGGGATGAGTACGCCGACGCGCGAGGTCGAAGTGAAAGCACGCGTCGATGATATCGGCGCTGCGCGTGCGCGTATGGAAACAGCGGGCGCCCTACTTCGATTTGAAGGTGATCTTTCGGATCGGATCTACGACACGACCGACAGCGGTTTGGGCGCACAGGACCAGGTGTTGCGAGTGCGGACCTACGTTGGAACTACGGGAACCATGTCGCACATCGACTGGAAGGGTCGGACCTCGCGCGATGGTGGCTTCAAGGTTCGCGAGGAACTGACATCGGGCATCACCGACGCTGCCGCAATCGCGAGTATTCTCGAGCGACTCGGCTACCACGTCACGAGCTCTATCGACAGGTGGATCGCTCAATACGAGCTGGGCGACGAGTCCGGGCGTGGGGGCGTGGTAATTGTTCGATTCGAGCGTTACCCAAAGATGGACACGCTCGTGGAAGTCGAAGGGTCACCTGACGGAATCGAACGCGCGATAACACTGCTCGGCATTCCTCGCGACCGTTTCTCCGCCGACCGCCTGGCCGACTTTGTCGCCGCGTACGAAGCACGCACCGGGATTCGCGCGGCAGTGTGCCTGGAAGGACCCGCCGCGCGCTGAATCACTGCCTGCATGTCGCTGCCAACCGGCGAACCGGTGGCAGCAGGTCAGGTGTTATAAGCTGCTTGCGGCCGTGCGTGGATTCCGGGCGTCTTTGCGGTAATGTTACGGCGCATTTGCATGATTATCAGTCCCGCCACAACAAACAGCATCGCGAAGACCTGCGCGGTGGTGAACGGACCAAAGAACCGGTCATCCTTCGCACGGAAGATCTCCATCACGAACCGCTCAACGCCGGCCAGCACGCAGTAGAGGCCAAACAGCCATCCGGCGGCATGCTTGTGGTCGCGCAGACGCCACAGGATGAGGAACATGATGAACGCGAGCACCACTTCGTACAGTTGCGTTGGGTGAACCGACACAACTGTTGAAGGGGCCAGGCCAGCCGGCAGCTGCATGTGGAACATGCTCGTCATGTTTTGCACAGTGCTCGGCGGCGCACCGTCTGGGAACTTCACAGCCCATGGGCCATTCCACGGCCTTCCGTAATCGTCACCTACGGCCCAACATCCGGTGCGTCCAACAGCATACGCCGCGGCGACGCAGATTCCGCCGACGTCGGCGATCTGGAACAAGCTGAGTTTCTTTCGCCATGCCACGAACAGCACGGCGACGATGCCTCCCATCAACCCGCCCCAGAACACGAGACCTGCGCGGCTGAACAACGCACTGACTTCGCCCATGAGGATGGCATAGTAGATCTTGCCACCGAGCAGACCGCCGATAACGGCAGCGAAGATCAGGTCCGAAATTGGTGCCGGATCGTGGCCGCGGCGCCATAGTTCCCGTTGCGCGATGATCTGCGCAATGACAAACGCGGCAAGCACCGCGATTCCGAAGCCGGTGAACTGGAATCCGAAAATGTCGTAACTGAAGGCGTTCTGGGTAATCGACGCGTAGATGTGAGTCATGCGTGGGCAGGAAGTGGCGCCGTCGCACGGGCGGCGTGTTCGAGCGATGCGCGCTCTCCCTGATAATAGCGGAACAGCCCCGCCCGGGCGATCATTGCGGCGTTATCCGTGGCAAGGCGAGGGCCGGGGGCGAATACCTGAACATCGCTGCTCATGCGCTCGCGAATGGCCTCGGTGAGTGCGCGATTGCACGCCACGCCGCCACCAAGCACGACACGGTTTCGCTTGCACAGCGATGCTGCCCTTGCCGTCTTCTCGACCAGGGTGTCGACGAGCGCTTCCTGGAAGCCGCGCGCGATGTCCGCCCGATCTCGCTCGATGTCATCGGAGGCCCGGACTGCATTGAGTACCGCCGTCTTCAGGCCGCTGAACGACATGTCAAAGTAGGCCGGATCTCCGACCTGGGTATCTCGGCGGAGCATGGGTCGACTGAACCGGAATCGCTTGGGATCGCCGCTTCGAGCAAGTGCCTCGACGTGACGGCCGCCCGGGTACGGCAGGCCGAGCATCTTCGCGACCTTGTCGTAGGCCTCGCCGGCGGCGTCGTCTCGCGTGGAGCCCAGCAGCCGGTAGTCGCCCCATTCCGGCACATCGAGCAGCAGGGTGTGACCCCCGGAAACGAGGAGCGCGGTAAATGGTGGGTTGGCGAGCGGCTCCTCGATCGAGGTAGCGAAGAGGTGCCCTTCCATGTGATGGACGGGCACGAGCGGGATGTCCAGCGCCAGCGACATCCCTTTGGCGTAGTTGAGTCCGACCATGAGTGCGCCTACCAGGCCGGGCTCCGTGGTCACGGCAATTGCATCAAGTTGATCGAAGCTGGTGTCGGCCTGAGCCATCGCTTCACGAACAACCGGCACGATCGCGGTGACGTGTGCGCGCGATGCAATTTCCGGAACTACGCCACCGAACACGCGATGCACATCCTGCGACAGGATAACAAGCGAGCGGAGCAGGGGCTCGCCCGTGATGTCATCCATGACTGCGGCCGATGTCTCATCGCACGACGTTTCGATGCCAATGATTCTTGTCATTGCTCAAGCGCACCGCAGGTGCGATCTGTCACTCGTCCAGCAATCGTTCGATGAGACGTCGATTTCCTTCCGAGTCCCAATCGATTGCGCCCGCGACTTTCTTCCGAATGATGCCGTCCTTTCCAATGACGACGGTTTCGGGATAGCCTGTGACCTGATATGCGCGCTCAATCTGGCCGGACGGATCATGCAGCACCTGGAACGTCATGCCCATGTCGTGCACAAACGCGCGGATCGCGTCATTGGAACCAGAATCGTCTACACTGATTGCGACGACATTCAGTCCCTTGGAGCCGTATGCCTTGTACAGTCGTTCAATGCTTGGTATCTCGACTCTGCAGGGCTGGCACCATGTTGCCCAGACATTGACCAGCACGACCTTGCCCTTGTAATCAGAGAGCGATTTTGTAACTGGCGGCGTGTCGAGTGTCGGCGCGTGGAATGCCGGTGCGCGCGTGCCGGTTCCCAACGGATGGAGTTCAGTGCCGAGTGCCCGCGTAATGGCGAAGCCGATTCCGGCCACCGCGATGAGTACAATCGCGACCGCTCCGAGTTGCTGGCGGCCGGTCATGCTACTTCCAGTCCCATTGTCTTGAGTACTCCGATCTCGGCTTCGGGACTTGCCGCAGAGAATATCGCGTTTCCGACGACAAACAGATCCGCGCCTGCGCGCCTGCACGGCAGAATCGTATCGCGTGAAATTCCGCCGTCCACCTGTAGGTCGGCAAAAGAACGTGCGTCGTCGAGCAGCGTTCTCGCGCGACGGATCTTGTCGATGGAGGCTGGAATGAATTTCTGGCCCCCAAAGCCGGGGTTGACTGTCATCACTAGGAGCAGGTCGATGTCAGCCGTTACTTCCTGAACGGCGGTGAGGGGCGTTCCCGGATTGATTGCGACACCTGCGCGGCAGCCGAGTGTTCGAATGTACGAAAGCTGTCGCTGAAGGTGGAACGTCGCTTCGGCGTGAATGGTGAGGCCGGTAGCGCCCGCATTCGCGAACCCATCCAGATACGACTCCGGATGCATCACCATGAGGTGTACATCGATGGGAAGATCCGTACAGCTCCGAACTGCCTCGATGACCTTGCTTCCAAAAGTGAGGTTGGGAACGAACTGACCATCCATCACGTCCACGTGAATGCAGTCAGCACCTCCGCGCGCGCACATCTCGACCTCCGCGCCGAGACGGGAGAAGTCAGCGGTAAGGATCGAAGGTGCAATGCGAATCGGATTCACGGTCATTTAGCTACGGATGGTCGAGCGTATCGGAGATGGCGATCGAGTCTTTCGGTGCCGGGTTGCCGATCGGCGGCCCGGCGATTGGAAGTGGGACGCTATCGCGTACTCGCATTGTATCCGTCGTGCCAGCGCGGGGAAAGTACGAGGCCGTCAACAACACGGTATTCCCGACAACGATGAGCGAATCCGGAAGCGGCGATTGCCTGATGACGGTGTTGGGCGGCTGAAACGAACTGGTGTCGCGCGAGACAGCTGCCCGAAGCCGGAGACCGTTCAGAACGCCGCGTGCGTCCGGCAGCGACATCCCGACTAGATTCGGGACGAGTATGGGAATCGTGTCAGCAGCGGGTGCTTCCGCTATTTCTGCAGTAACGTGTTGAGGCTCAACCGGAGCTGTAATGACCGGCGCCAACCCAGTGTCGATGGGCGTGACCGTCGTCATGGTGGATGGGATGGTTGGCTGCGGCGCTGATGGTACCATCTTCGCCGGAAGGACAAAGATAAATATCACGACGTAAGCTAGCGCGAATCCCCCAACGCCGATCACAATGTAAGGAAACGCACGCCGCAGGAGCGCGCGGAAGTTCACTTTATTCCGATCTCCGAAGTCTTGCGGCGAAAGCGCCGTCGGTACCGTGCTTGTGTGGTAGTACTCGTAATCTACCAGCGTCGAGTGTAGACGCGGGCACTGCGCCTTCTGGTGGCGGCTCCAGAGTGAACTCTGGATGCTCGTCCAGGAAGTTCTCAATCTGGACGTCGTTTTCTTCTGGCTCCAGGGAGCAGGTGCTGTATATGAGCAACCCGCCGGGCCGCACTGTCTCAGCCGCCGCACGAATAATCGAGCGCTGAATTGCAGGCATCACGGCCAGGTCCGATGCCTTGAGTCTCCAGCGCGCGTCGGGGTGACGGCGAAATGTCCCGGTTCCCGTGCATGGAACGTCGAGCAGTACTGCATCAAGATCGCGTAACGCCGGATGACGTGCGTCGTTCACGATCGGTATGACGTTGGTAGTCCGAAGCCGCTGCGCGGTGGAGGTGATCCGCTGCAGCCGAGCTCCTGATCGATCGGCTGCGTAGACGACGCCGGCGTCGCGTGACAATTCGAAAGACTTGCCACCGGGTGCGGCGCACATGTCGCCGACGCGGGATCCAGCGGGGATTCCAGCGTACCTGACGACCAGCGTTGCCGCGGGGTCCTGCACAAAGAACAGTCCTTCCGAGAACGCATCGAGCTCGGTAAGGGACACTCCATGTCCAAGCTCGATGGAGTCGCTTACCAGAGGGGCGCCGTGCGTCGGTATTCCGGCTTCGGCGAGGGCATCGGCCAGCACGGCGCGTGACACGCCGTACGGACGCAGGACGACGGGGGCTTCGGTGTTATTGGCCGCGAGAAGTGCGGCCGTAGCGTCGGCCCCCCAGCGCGCCACCCAGCGCGCTACGAGCCAGCGTGGGTGCGAGTTGGAAAGCGCGAGTGCGTCGATCGGGTCCGCAGGCGTCGCTATGGCGAGATCGGCTCGTTCGCGGTCTGTCCGACGCAGCACCGCATTGGCAAGCTTGCTTGCACCGATACCGTGGCGCGTCTTGGTGAGTTCCACAGTCTGGGCGATCGCGGCGTATGCTGGAACTGAGCCCATGCACAGCAACTGATACGCGCCCAGCCGGAGCAAGTCGATGAGATCTGGATCGAGACGAACGAGGCCGCCTCGCACGCGGTCGGACAGCACAACATCGAGGAACGCCCGCTTGCGCATCATCCCGTAAAGCAGCTCCTGAGTCCACCTGCGGTCGCGGGAGTCGATCTGGGTAGTGTGGCGTTCGAACGACGGATCCAGAAGTTGACCGGCGCGAACGTCGGCACAGACCTCGGCGGCTATTATGCGCGTGGCCGTAATGGCGGAGCTACGCACCGAGGTGGGCGACGAGAATTCGTCTCTCGTGGAGTTCACGCTGCGAACCCCGTCGCCGACTGGAGACGAACTCCGTCGAGCTGGCGCGTTTCCGCGCGTGGGATACGCGCCGCGGAGCCCGCCCGTGCGTCACACCGGCAGTGGAAGAGAGGTGCTTCGTCGCATAATAGGACTCCGGGACAACCGCTGGAGAGACGGCTCGCTCCGCTCGGGTGCGCGCCGTTCATCCCAGCCGCGCCACGGAGGCCCGCTGGTTCGCAAGTCACTAGGTACATGGGGTTACAGATTTCACTACACCACAACTACGCCGAAAAGTCCGATTTCTGTTCACAAGGTCCATCTGCGCATCGCACCCTGAATTGTGAGAATTGAAGCGAGTGTCGTGCCGCGCCGAATATAACTGGAACAATCGTTTGCGCGAATAAATGTCCACATCTGTCCGGCTCAGACTGGCGGCCGGAAAGATACCCCAAATCGAGCGTTCTGCACGGGCGTTGAGAGTGGGATCGATGTCCCGCTGGATCCCTCCTCCAAGCCGCACCGGCGCCAAGGGGCGCCGGATGGCCTCTTTTTCGTGTCCATTTTTATAAACTTCTGACCGATTTTACAACTTCCAGAGATACGCGTCCCTCGGTCCTATTGCTGCTTCTGTCCAACAATCGTAGAGCGCGTGCGACACATCGCGACCGCCCGTGCCGCTGTCCGTCGTCAAGAGGTGGCGCGACGGGGGCTCAATTCAACGTCTCTCCGATCACGATTCCACGCCCCCTGTGCCATTCGATTGCCTGCATTCGCCGTTTGCCGAAGGGTTGCACGTCACACACCCGAACGGCTCCCGACCCACACGCGATTACCAGGCCGTCCGAGTCTGCCTCCAGTACCTCTCCGGGCGATCCCTTTGCCTCGAAGATGTGCCGGGCTCCGAACAGTTTTAAATCGGCGCCGCGGTGAGTCGACCAGCTCCCAGGTTGCGGATCGTATGCGCGGATCGCGTTTGCCACCTCTCGCGAGTCCAGCGCCCAGTCGATTCGCGTTGTCTCTCGGTCTACCTTGCCAGCGTATGTCGCGAGCGCGTCTTCCTGGGGGTGCTCGGGTGCGCGGCCGAGCTCGATCAGCGCCAGCGCTTCGATCAGTGAAAGCGCGCCCATTTCCGAGAGCCGTCCGCGCAGTTCCCCATACGTCTCATCATTGGCGATTGGGGTATGTGCCTGAACGATGATGGGGCCTGCATCGAGCTGCCGAACCATGCGCATTATGGTCACGCCGGTTTCTGTGAGGCCTTCACGAATGGCGCCCTGAATTGGGGCCGCGCCGCGAAGAGCCGGGAGCAGCGAAGCGTGGATGTTCAGAGTGCCAAGTCGCGGGAGGTCAATGATCGACTGCGGCAGAATGTGACCGTATGCGACGACGACCGAGATATCAGGGGCGACGGCCTCGAGCAGCTCCTTGAAATCCGGTTCCCGAGGGGAGACCGGCTGGAATAGCGGCAGCGATTCTTCGGTCGCTATCAGCTTGACAGGCGGAGCGGTCAGCGTGCGATTGCGCCCAACTGGCTTGTCCGGCCGCGTTACAACCGCACATACCGTGAAGCCCTCACCAACGAGAGCACGGAGCGCAGGCGCGGCGAATTCAGGGGTTCCCCAAAAAAGGACGCGCATTGTCTGCTAGAGTTCGGGCTCAAACGTGGAAGCCGTCTCGTGGTCCCCGGTCTTGCGCGATCGTGACCGGCGCGGGCGAGAACCGACCGGCTCCAACTTGCGAATGAACCCCGGATAATTGTGCGCTTCCTTTTCCCATTTTCGTGCCGTGAACTTGCGCTTGATGAGGCTCATGTAGTCGATGAACAGTTTGCCATCGAGGTGGTCCAGTTCGTGTTGCACGCAGCGCGCCGCCAGCCCCGTGAACTCCACTTCGAATGGTTCGCCATCGGCATTCAGTGCGCGAGCGACGACGCGGGTGGCTCGATCGACATCTCCAAAAATTTCCGGGATGGACAGGCAGCCTTCTTCGGCGCGCTCAGTTCCCTCGCGCTCGATGATCTCGGGGTTGACCATCACAAGCGGATTCTCATCAACGTCCATCACGAACACGCGTTCGGTGCGCCCAACCTGGGGCGCGGCCAGTCCGATGCCTTCTGCGGCGTACATCGTTTCCAACATGTCCGCAACGAGTGCCCGCAGCTCGTCAGTCACATCAGAAAGTGGCTGCGTTCTCTCCCGTAGTATGGGATCGCCAAGCACGCGCAGGTCGAGCACCGACACTTTTCGTTACTCCTCGGCGCCCGCGTTCTTGCGCATGATCTTCGCAATGCGGCCGCGCTCCATGATGAGTCGCGTATCCCCGGACTTGATCGTCACCCGGTCATCCGGCGAAACCAAGAGGTTGCCGTCCTTGCTCTGCTGCGCGATGTACGTCACCTCGCCGACGATGCCGCCCGATCCAACAATTTCATCGCCGCGGCGAAGGCTGCGCAACATTGCATCGTGCGCCTTTTTCTGTTTCTGCTGCGGGCGCAGGAGGACAAAGTAGAAGATAGCGCCGATCGCGCCATACATCAGGATTGTGCCGATTAGTGGACTGTTCATCGTGTGATTTCAGATTTTGCGAAGTAGCGCGCGAGCCAATCGGCGCTCCATCGATCGAACGTCCCGTTCGCGATTTGCTCCCGGGCGGTTCTCATGAGACGAATCAGGAAATGTACATTGTGAAGCGACAGGAGGCGGAGCCCCAGAATTTCCTCGCTCACGAACAGATGGCGCAGGTATGCACGGCTGAAACGGGTGCAGGCCGGGCAGTCGCACTCGGGGTCCAGGGGCGCGGGATCATCGCGGAGCTCGGCACGTTTCACGTTGAGGCGGCCGGAGTGCGTGAACACGGCTCCGGTTCGGCCCATCCGAGTCGGAGCTACGCAGTCAAAGAGATCGACTCCGCGGCGGACGCCTTCAATCAGGTCCTCGGGAAAACCCACTCCCATCAGGTAGCGAGGCCGGTTTCGCGGCAGGGCGTCGTCCGTTACGTCCATCATCGCGTACATGTCCGGCTTGGGTTCTCCGACGGAGAGCCCTCCGATTCCGAATCCAGCCCAGTCGGCCTGTTCGGCGATTCGTGCTGCTGACTCGCGGCGGAGGCTTTCGTGAATGCCGCCCTGGACGATGGGGAAGAGTGTCTGCGCGAAGGGTGCGCTGGATGCGGATTCGTTGAACGCAGCAAGGCAGCGCGCGAGCCAGCGCACGCTGCGTTCCATCGCGTCGCGCGCGACTGTTGTGTCCGATTGGCCGGGAATCACGTGATCGAACTGCATCATGACGTCTGCGCCAAGATTGCGTTCGATTCCAATTACGGTCTCTGGGGTGAAGAATTTCGCGTCGCCGTTTATGTGGCTGCGAAACTCGACGCCTTCCTCTGAAATCGTCCGCAACGTCTCCAGCGAAAAGACCTGAAATCCACCCGAGTCGGTCAGAATCGGACCGCTCCAACCCATGAAGCTGTGCAGTCCACCCAAGCGCCGGATGAGATCATCGCCGGGTCGCAAATGCAGATGGTAAGCGTTGGCGAGTACCATCGACGCGCCAGCGAGCCGCAGATCGTCGGGATCCAGCGCCTTTACCGTAGCGAGCGTGCCAACGGGCATGAACGCCGGAGTAGCGATGCCGCCGTGCGGCGTCGTGAAGATCCCCGAGCGTGCAGAACCCTGCGTGTGCAGAACATCGAAACTGAATGGCATCGAATCAGAGTATGAGCATTGCGTCGCCGTACGAGAAGAAACGGTAGCGCTCGCTGACGGCAGTCTCGTACGCGCGCAGGGTGAGTTCATAGCCGGCGAATGCGGCTACAAGCATGATGAGCGTCGAGTGTGGCAGGTGGAAGTTCGTGAGCAGGTGATCCACTGCTCGAAATGCGTACGGTGGCCGGATGAATATGCGTGTCTCGGCACTCCCGACTGCGATGACTCCCTGCGTGTCGGTTGCACTTTCGAGTGTGCGCACGCTGGTCGTACCGACTGCCCAGACGGCTGCGCCTCTTGCGCGAGCTGCGGTTATGCACCGCGCTGCGATCTCTGGCACATCGTACCATTCCTCGTGCATTACGTGCTCCGCGGGATCGTCGACATCGACGGGCTTGAACGTTCCGGCGCCGACGTGCAGGACTACATCCGCAATCTCGACCCCGTTCCCACCCAGCGCAGTCAATATTTGAGGTGTGAAGTGCAACCCCGCGGTTGGCGCAGCGGCCGAACCGATTTCTGCGGCATAGACAGTCTGATACCGTTCAGCATCCGGTGACTCATCGGCGCGCGTTATGTACGGCGGCAGCGGTATGTGGCCGTATGTCTCGATCGCTTCAGCGTCGCACAACGTAGTTACAAGCTCGACTACTCGAGTTCGCCGTTCGGTCGATTCGAGAATTCGAACCGCCAGTTGTTCGCCGACGTGAATTGTGCGGCCCGGCCTGATCTTTCCACCGGGCCGCACCATGGCTTCGTAACGCGAATCGCCAAGGGGCTTGAGCAAAAGGATTTCAGCCGGCGCGCCGGAGTCACGCGTGCCCAGGAGTCGAGCGCGCATTACGCGCGTCGTGTTTCGCACCAGTACGTCGCCCGCGGGGATGTAGCCAAGTATGTCGGCGAAATCGCGGTGCGCGATGGTCTGGGTGGCGCGATCGACGACCATGAGTCTGCTCTCGCCGCGCACGGGTGGCGGCGATTGTGCGATCAGCTCCGGTGGGAGCTGAAAGTCGTAGTCTGAGGTTCGGTTTCCGTGCATGTGGGTGTTGTCAGGATAATAATCCTGGCGTAGCCGCTCTCGGCTGGGCGCTAGAGAAGGCTTGTTTGGTGGCTCTGCGGCGCCGGTGGATTGTAGCCGAAATGCCGGTACGCTTGTGGAGTTGCGACGCGACCGCGCGGTGTCCGTTGCAGAAATCCGTTTTGCACGAGGAAAGGCTCATATACCTCCTCGATCGTTCCGGCGTCCTCACCCACGGCGGCGGCGATTGTCGTGATACCTACAGGACCACCATCGAACTTCTCGATGATCGCCCGGAGGATTCGCGAGTCCATGTCGTCCAGGCCGAACTGGTCAACGTCGAGCATACGTAGAGCTTCGTCCGCGACCGAAAGATTGATCGCGCCCTCAGCCTTGACCTGTGCGTAGTCGCGCACTCTGCGCAACAGCCTGTTGGCGACGCGCGGCGTTCCGCGCGAGCGTCGCGCAATCTCGTGCGTGCCGCCGTCGTCGATCTCTGTCTTCAGTACTTCGGCGGTGCGACGCACGATCAGCTCGAGGGCATCCACGGGGTAGTAGTTAAGGCGTTGCTCGATCCCAAAACGCGCGCGCAGCGGAGCGGTGAGCATACCGAGCCTGGTCGTTGCACCGACCAGGGTGAAGCGTTCGATTGGCATCGTGATCGTCTGCGCCTTTGGGCCTTCGGACAGTCGAATGTCGATCTTGTAATCCTCCATCGCCGGATACAGGAATTCCTCGATCACGGGCCGGAGGCGATGGATCTCATCGATGAAGAGAATGTCGCCTTCGCGCATGTTGGTGAGCGTGCCGACGAGGTCGCCCGGCTTTTCGAGCGCGGGACCCGAGGTCGCGTGGATGTTCACACCCAATTCCCGGGCGATGAGTTCTGCCAGCGTCGTCTTCCCCAATCCCGGAGGGCCGAAAAATAGGGTGTGATCCAGCGGTTCTCTCCTCGCCAGCGCCGCATCGATATAGATGCGAAGCGACTCCTTGACCTTGGGCTGGCCGATGAATTCGGCGAGCTTCTGCGGTCGGAGCGAAAGCTCCACCACCGATTCGTCGGCGATGACTTCAGGAGTTGTGATCTCGGCGCGGGACATTGTTGGCGTGTCCAAAGCTACTTCCGGCATCCGTCAAAAATATCCCGAAGACATACCGAAAACAATATTGACTCCATCAAGTGGGTGACCGGCGTCGCCCGGCCGGCGAGTCAGCGACTGAGCTTGGCCAGTCGTTCGGCCGCGCGGCCGAGCGTTTCGAATGTCTTGCAGAAGGCAAAGCGCACGGAAGTTTTACCGCCGTTCGGATTTCCGTAGAAGCTCGAGCCAGGCACGGTCGCTACTCCGATGGTTTCGGCGAGCCAGAGGGCGAATTTCCGGTCGTCGCGCTTCTTGTCGATGGCGCTGTAATCCGCCAGAACGTAATACGCGCCGTCGGGGGCTGTGCATGAAAAGCCGCTCTCGACGAGCGCTGTCATGATCACGTCGCGGCGCTGCTTGTATGCGCGCTGCATGTTGTTGTAGTAGTCGGCATCGAATGCCATTCCAACCGCTGCTGCGGCTTGAAGCGGCGCCGGCGCGCCGACCGTCAGAAAATCGTGGACCTTGCGAATCGGGCCGCTCAGTTCCGGTGCGGCGATCGCGTAGCCAAGACGCCATCCGGTACATGAAAACGTTTTTGAAAGTCCCGAGATGGTGACCGTACGGTTTCGCATTCCGGGCCAAACAGCGATTGGGTGATGATGACCCGCGTAGATCAGATGTTCGTAAATCTCGTCTGTAAAAACCAGGAAATCGTGTCGTTGCGCGAGTTCTGCAATCGCGGCGATTTCCGCGCGGCTGAACACCTTGCCGGTTGGATTGTGCGGGGTGTTCAGTACCAGAGCGCGCGTGCGCGACGTGATCGACGACGAAAGTCGTTCCAGGTCTAGATCCCAATCGGGAGCCATCAACGGAACAAATACCGGCTTGGCGCCCGCGAGCATGGCGTCGGGGCCGTAGTTCTCGTAGAACGGTTCGAGAATGATGACCTCGTCGCCCGGATTGATAAACGCCAGGAACGCGGCAGCCATCGCTTCGGTTGCGCCGCACGTCACCGTGATCTCCGTTTCCGGATCGACGTTCATCCGATACCATCGGCGGTACTTCTCTGCGATTGCAATTCTGAGCGCGGGTGATCCCCATGTGATCGCGTACTGATTGACGTCGCCGAGTATGGCAGCGCAGGCTGCAGCCTTCATGGGAGCAGGCATCGGGAAATCGGGGAATCCCTGCGCGAGATTTACCGCCCCAGTCCGATGTGCGACGCGTGTCATCTCGCGAATTACCGATTCGCCGAACGTGCTGGCGCGCTGAGCTGGCTTGGTCATTATCGAAGGGGGAGGGAAGGTGATTTCTGGTGGAAGTCGCGGTTTTGACCGCTGGAGCTACCGGGCAGCGATGCGGGCAAGCGCGTTGCGAATAAGTTCTGTTGCGGCGAGCGGGGAGTTGCTTGCGTCGAGTGTTGCGCGCACCGCTCTCTCTGATTCAGCGAGGTTGTATCCGAGCGAAACGAGCGCGCGGATCGCGTCCTCCGCGGCCGCGCCCGCTGGCGGCGTGCCGGCAGCTTCCATTCCGCCAGCGGCTAGCTCGACTTCGCGCATTTTGGTCGCAAGATCGAGGATCAGCTGTTCCGCTTTCTTGCGTCCGACGCGTGGAACTGACTGCAGAGTGGTCGCGTCCTTTTCCACGATTGCGCGCACCAGGCGCGCCACAGTGAGTGACGACAGGAGGCTCAGTGCAAGTGCCGGCCCGACGCCGTTCGCGGTACGGACGAGGTCGAAGACGCGCCGCTCGAGTTGCGACGAAAAACCAAATAGCTGCCATCCATCCTCCTTCACAACGAGGGATGTGAACAGCGATACTTGTTCTCCCAACGCGGGGAGTGTTTCGTACACCGACAGCGGTATCTGCAGCAGGTAGCCGACGCCACCCGGTGTCAAAATCTCGACGCGATCGAGATTTTTCTCCTCCAGCTTGCCAGCGATGCGCGAGATCATCGAATCGAATGAGTTTCTGGAGGCACGCCGTGCATTTTATTGGCGTTATGCATGTATCGGCCGAGATGTCCGGACGGTGATCACCGAATGAGGGCTCGACATGATGCAGGTGAGCGCGGCAGCGACGCCGTCGGCGGCGTCAGATGGTGTCGGAACTGATTTTAGCCTCAGCAACCGAGTGAGCATGAACTGGACCTGCAACTTTGTGGCGGCTCCGTTCCCAACGACTGCCTTCTTGATTTCTGCCGGTGGGTATTCAACGATGTCTATGCCGGCCTGCTGTCCTGCCAGAAGGATGACGCCGCGCGCATGGCCAAGCACAATGGTGGTGCGGACGTTATGTGCGTAGAAGACATCTTCGACGGCGAGTGTGTCTGGTTTGTGCGCGTGAATTAGCTCGGTGACGCCGTCGTAGATCTCCTGCAGACGAACGGGCAGAGGTTCTCTCGCTTTGGTGCGTATTACGCCGCACTCGACCAGCGTCGAGGCTCCGAGCCGTTCGCCGCGCACCACCCCGTAGCCGGTGACCGCAGTACCGGGGTCGATGCCGAGCACGAGCACTACGCCGTGGCCATTTCGTCGGCGTCCATCTCGAAGTTTGCGACCACGCGCTGAACATCATCGAGGTCCTCGAGGGCTTCGAGCAGCTTGAGCAGCGATGTCGCCGCATCCCCCGTTACGTGCACCGTAGTCTTGGGAATGTATGACACCTCTGCTTCCGTAATGACGATACCGCCGGCCTCCAGTGCAGTCTGAACCTCGTGCAGCGCAGTTGGTGCGGTTGTCACGAGGTACTGTTCGTCCTCGAGAACGAAGTCATCCGCACCCGCTTCAAGCAGCTTCTCCATCAATGCGTCCTCGTCGTACTTGGTCGCGTCGATGTAGATCTGGCCCTGGCGGTCGAACATGAACGAAACCGAATTGGCAGCGCCAAGGTTCCCGCCGCCGTGCGAAAGCTTGTAGCGCACGTCAGCAACTGTCCGCGTCGGGTTGTCGGTAACGGTGAAGATCATCATGGCGACGCCACCGGGTCCGTAGCCCTCGTATATAACGTCCTGATATTCCACGCCTTCGAGATCACCCGTTCCCTTCAGGACGGCCCGCTCGATGTTCTCCTTTGGCATCGACGCTGCTTTCGCAATATCGATCGCGGTTCGAAGACGCGGGTTGCCAGCTGGATCACCGCCGCCCAGCTTGGCGGCCATCGTGATCTCACGGATCAGTTTGGTAAAATGTGCGCCACGCTTTGCGTCAGTCGCGGCTTTGTAGTGCTTGATTTGCTTCCACTTGCTGTGACCGGCCATGGATCCTGCGTCCTTCTAGGGGGTTTGTTCGTAATATAGATGGAGCCGCTCGGCCAGCGCCCCCAATTCGAGCAATGCCGCCGGAGATAGGTGTCCTGTAAGCACTTGCATCAATTCTCTCACGCATGCAGCTGCTTCCAATGAGCCGCCGACACTCGCGTCCACCGTGCGTAGCAACGCCATTCTTGCGGGTTGAGGCATGGTGAGCGCGGATAACCAGCTTCGGCTCCGCTCTGCGCGACTTGCGCGATCCGTTTCGGGCAGGTTCACTGGCGGCAACGCGGCGACGATGAGCCGCGCGATCATGAGCGTGGCTAGAGCCATCTCTCGATCTCCACCCAGCGGGGCCGCCTGAGCGCACTCCGCCATGGCTGGCAGGGCGACGATCACCGGCTCGAGTGCGTAGGGAGGAGCGGGCGGGAGCGGCGCGCGCGTTGCGATTGGAGTGGCGGCTGCTGGAAAGGCGGTCACGCGCGGAATCTAGGCACTCGGTGGGGGAGGGGCTACATTGAACAGTTGTCCGAGTCGCCGGATGGATACCTTTAGGGTGCCATGGCCTTAAGAGCAAAATCTATCCTCTGGGTAGACGATGAAAGCGACCTATTGGAGTCGCACCGCATTTTTCTGCGTTCGAAGGGATACGACGTGGAGTGCGCGACGAATGCGGATGACGCGGTGGAACTCCTCCGGCGCCAGACGTTCGACCTGCTGCTGCTCGACGAACAGATGCCCGGGACGCGCGGTCTGGAGGCGTATCGCGAGGTTCGGGAGATCGCGCCCAATCTGCCCGTGGTCATGGTGACCAAGAGCGAGGAAGATTCCACACTGCGCGAGGCGATCGGCGCAAACATCCGCGACTATCTGGTAAAGCCAGTCAATCCACGACAGGTGTTATCCGTGATCACGCGCATTCTGGACGGGCCCCGGATTCGCTCCCAGGCTATCGCGAGGGCGTTCGTGGAGCGGTTCCGCGCGCTGGAACTGGAACGCGCCCGCGATCTGAACTGGCGCGGCTGGATTGAGCGGTACGATGAGTTGATGCGTTGGGACGTGGATCTCGCCGAGGCTGATGAGCGGGGGCTGTACGATTCGTTGCAGGGCTTGTATGGCGACATGCATCGAGAATTCGCGGATTACATGCAGACGGCCTATCCCGCGTGGCTCGCCAATTTGAGCGGGGAGCGGCCACCGCTGTCAATCGACATCGTGGCCGAATTTCTCAATCCGATTCTGGAACGGGAGCGTGCGGCGGTTTTCATCGTCGTCGATTGTCTGCGGCTGGATCAGTGGCGCATTCTGGAGCCGCTACTGGCACCGTACTTTGAAGTTGAGACGACGCATTATTATGCGGTGCTCCCGACGGCGACTCCCTATTCGCGCAACTCGCTTTTCAGCGGCCTGTTTCCGGCCGAAATTGCGACGCGTTTTCCGCAGTGGTGGGGCGCACAGGACGACGAATCGCTCAATTCGCACGAACGGGAGCTGTTGGAAGCTCACCTTCGGGAGTTGCGCGGCGAGACCCATGTGAGATACCAGAAGATTTCGACCGCTGCCGGTTCTGATGATCTGGAGCGTCACATGGGCACTGCGATCGCGCCCGAGGGAGTGAGCGCGTTCGTCTTCAATTTTGTGGATCTGCTCACGCACGGGCGCAGTGAATCGCAAATCCTCTACGAAGTGGCACGTGACGAGATCGCGCTCCGCAGGCTGACGAGGCAGTGGTTCGAGCGATCTGCGCTACTCGGTCTGCTTCGAGAGGCGTCCGCTCGAAAGGTGTCAGTGCTGCTGACAACCGACCACGGCTCGATCCACTGCAACACTCCGGCGACGGTCTTCGCCAAGCGTGACGCGACGGCAAATCTGAGATACAAGTTCGGAGAAGACCTGCGCGCCGAGTTGCCGGAGCAAGCCATGACGTTTCCCGATCCGGATGCACTAAAGCTTCCACGGCGCGGGCACAACGTAAACACACTCCTTGCTCGCAGCGATTGCTTCTTTGTCTACCCAACCAAGCTTCGCGAATATCAGAGCCGGTACCGCGGCTCGTTTCTGCACGGGGGTGTCTCTCCCGAAGAAGTGATCCTTCCGCTGGCCCTCCTCACTCCGAAACGTTAGTGGCGACTTCGACAGCACCGACACAAGCACCAGTAACTCCGCCAAACCCGGTTCCGGATCTCGGCGCAGGTTTATCCGTTTATCGCCGACTGATTCCATTTCTAAAGCCACACACATGGCGCCTTGTCACCGCCATGGTCACGAACATCGGCGCGGCGTTGCTCGACGCATTCTCGGTTGCGCTGCTCATTCCGTTCCTCAACACTCTGTTCAACCAGCCGCCGCTGCAGCTGAAGGCCGGCTGGGTATCGGGACTGCTGCACGCGACCATCGGACACCTGATGATCGACGGCGACAAGATGACCTCGCTCAGAAATGTCATCCTGATCGTCTTGCTGGTCGTATTCCTGAAAAATGTTCTCGTCTGGGTCAGCGGACAGTTTGGCGCGGAGTTGCAGGAATTCGTGACCAGGGATCTGCGCAATACAGTCTACAGGCATCTTGCGCGGCTGCCGCTTTCATACTTCACCAAGACGAAGTCCGGCCAGATAATCTCGCGTGTCCTCAACGACACGTTCGAGACGCGGCTTGTTCTTACACAGATAGTCACGCAGTCGCTGCAGGCAATCGCACTCGTTGGTGCGACCATCGCGTTCCTGTTCGATCTTTCATGGCAGTTGACGTTGATCTCGCTCGGGATCGTTCCGATTCTGAGCCTTGTCCTCCAGCCGCTGCTCAGAAAGCTGCGTCGCGGCAATCGCCGGCGCGGTAACCAGCACGGCGAGATGGCCAGCGTCCTGCAGGAGACAGTTTCCGGGATCCGGCTGGTGAAGTCGTTCGGCGCCGAGGGTTTTGAGGAGGGCCGATTTACCAACGCGAGCAACACCTACGCGAGCACGACGGTGCGACTGAGCAAGCTGTCGTATCTGGCGCCGCCGGTGACAGAGGTGATCGGGACCATGATCGCGGTCACGGTTCTCTGGGTCGGTGCGCGACAGGTACTGATCAGCGGCTCGATGACGGGTGCGGATCTCATCACGTTCCTTGTATTCGTATTGCGCCTTCTCCAGCCGCTAAAGCAGCTCATGGCGGTGCGCGCGACGGCTCAGTCTTCGCTTGCTTCGGCCGAGCGCCTCTTCGACATTCTGGACTCCCGATCCGAAGAGGAAAGTGATCGCGGTGCGGTTACCGCCTCGGCGTTCACCAACGGCATTCGCTTCGATGGAGTCGGATTTTCGTACGAGGGCGCACAGAACCCTCATGAAACGAAGGTTCTGCAGGATATCTCGTTCGATGCTTCGCGTGGCGAAGTCATCGCGCTCGTTGGCGCCAGTGGCGCCGGGAAGACGACTCTGGTGGACCTCATCCCGCGGTTTTACGAACCGACTGCCGGATCGATTCTGCTTGACGGAGTTGACACTCGTACGATTCGACTCGCTTCTCTACGGTCGCTCATCGGGATCGTGAGCCAGGACACAGTGCTCTTTCACGACACTGTACGAAACAACCTCGCATACGGATCGGCGGACAAGTACAGCGACGCTGAAATCGAAAATGCGGCGCGTGCGGCGAACGCTCACGCTTTCATCAGCGCGATGCCTGAGGGCTACGCGACACTGCTCGGCGAGCGCGGAACCCGCCTCTCCGGCGGCCAACGCCAGCGTATAGCGATCGCGCGCGCTCTCCTTCTGGACCCACCGATCCTGATCCTTGACGAAGCGACGTCGGCACTCGACACGGAATCAGAGCGACTGGTGCAGGCAGCGATCGATCGGTTGCTCGAAGGGCGAACAGTGTTCGTCATCGCGCACAGGCTGTCGACCGTGCAGAACGCGAGTCAGATCCTGGTGCTCGATCGCGGGCGCATCGTTGAGCGCGGAACACACGACGAGCTGCGGGCGCGCGGTGGGGCTTACTCTCGGTTGTACGAGATGCAGTTCCGCAATAATGACGACGTGCCGCCGCTCCGCGAGGTGAGTCCCGTCCCGTCGTTCGGCTGACGTGCGATATCTGTTCTTTCACTCCGGCACCGAGTGGTCCGGATCGGCGCGGGCGTTCGTCTCAGTGGCGCACGGTCTGCTCCGCCGCGGCCATGCAGTCACATTTGCGGTCGAGCCAGACAGCACGGTAGAAGGCACGGTATCGGAGACCGCAACGTTACCGGATAGGCCACCGCTGGAGATCGAAGCGATTTCGGTCCGCGGAACGTGGCTCGGCGCGGCGCGGCGGCTTGCGCGTGTTTCACGTAGGCACCTTGCCGATGTCGTACTAGTGCAGACGGACCGCGACCATCTCATCGCGGCGATCGCTTTACGGTTGGGGTCGCATGCACGCGTGATCCGTCGAGTCCGCGCGGGTCGCAGCGACGAGATTCGCAGAACGGGGCGCCTCGCCGCGCGGCTGGCCCCGACCTGCTACATATTTGCAACAGAGCGCGAGGCAAGTGCTGGTACGACGCCGCGCGGCGCCGTTGGTATCGCCGTCGCCCCGATTGGCGTATCTGAAGTTCCTCCGCAAAACGCGGCCGATCTCGATGGCGAATTCGTTGATATAGTGTGCGTCCATGATGCGTCCTCTCGAAGCCGAGCTGCGGCCGCGATCCGTGCGGTCGCCATGCTTGGCCCGCGTCATCCGGGCCTGCGACTCGTCATCATCGGTGAGGGGATCTACGACGACGACCTGAAGATGCAGGCAGCTGCCCTCGGAGCCCTTGCGCGCGTTACATCGCTCGGTGACCGTGTTGATCACATCGAGGTCATGCGCGGGGCAAAGCTGGGCTGGGTTGTCGCTAGTTCTGACACAGCAGCTTACGGCGTACTGGACTTCATGTCGCTTGGCATTCCGGTTCTTGCTCCAGATCATACCGTCGCGAGGGATTACCTGCTTCACGATATCACCGGTGTTCTCGTCCCTGGCGACGATGCTTTCATGACGGCGGCAGCTGCAGCAGAGCTACTAACAAACGACGGCATGCGAGAGGCTATGGGCGCGGCTGGTCGTGGTCGGGTGTTGAGAGAAGGAACCGAAGCTGCGATGATCGACGGGTTCGAGCGCGCGGCGGATCTTGCGATCCATGGCCGCCGACACTAGCATCGCCGAGCCGGTAAGCCAGGTACCGGTGACAGTCGTCATCGCGACTCGAAATGAAGAGGCCAATATCGCAGCGTGCATCGACTCCGTGCGGTGGGCCGATGAGATAATCGTTGCGGACCAGGGATCTTCCGATGAAACGCAAGCGCACGCGGAGAACGCTGGCGCAATGGTCCTTTCGGTGGTAGAGGCACCTACGATCGGCGCGGGCCGGAACCTTGCGATTGGTCGCGCGAGAAACCACTGGATACTCGTCGTCGATGCGGACGAACGGGGCACCACTGACCTCGAACGCGCAGTTCGCAGTACGATTGCAAACCCGGCTGCGGTCGCGTATCGTGTGCCGCGCACCAATCACTTCATGGGTGGCGAAGTCAGGCATGGAGGTTGGGAATCCGACAGACCCGTCCGGCTCTTTGATTCGGCACTTCGCTACAATGACAGCAGGGTCCACGAGCACGTGATAACGAACACGGAGCCGGCAACTCTCACCTCTCCGCTTCTGCACTATCCGTACGCGTCAATGGAGATCTACTTCGAAAAGTTTGTGCGCTACAGCCGGTGGTGGGCGGAAGATCAGTCGCGACGTGGGCGCCGCGCGTCGGTGGCAGCGGTCATATTCAAACCGCCGGCGCGGTTTATATCGATGTACATTTTTCGGCTCGGATTCCTGGACGGCCCGCGCGGCGCTGCGCTGGCGGCACTCGCTGCTGCCAGCGTCTGTGCGAAATACGTTCGGCTCTGGGCGCTCGAATGCGAGTCCTGATCGTCGGAAGCTCCAATCCATGGCGCATGGAGGCGGCAACCGAACGCGCGCTTCGGCGCGCGGGCCACGATACACTTACGCTCGACGATCGACGAATGAAGCGCGCCATCGGGCGCCGACTCACCCAGAAATTGGTCCTGGTTCGCGCGCGGCGGTTCCGGGCCGACTTTGTATTTCTATCGAAGTGCCTCGCGCTCGATCTGGAAACCGTCCGTCGCCTGATCAGCGCCACACCGAACGCTATGTGGTATCACGACCCACAATGGTATCGCGACACTGCGCGCGCCGACATCGGTCATATAGCTGCCGTCGGACGCCTTGCCGAAACGTTGTTCGTCACTGGATTCGATGCCGAATGGCGAGCACTCGGCATGAACGCCAAGTTCCTGCCCGCGGCAGGTGACTCCGGAATTAAACCCGTGACGGCGGTCGACCGCTATGTGAGTGATGCCGCTTTCATCGGAACCGGGTACGATGCATCGCGCGCTGCACTTCTGCTACAGCTCGCGAAAAAATACGATGTTCGCGTGTATGGCCCTGCGTGGGACGAGTGGCGCGCCGCACTCAAATGGAACGGACGGAGTGTGGAGGGAACGGAATTCGCACAGGTCTGCTCCAGCGCGGCGGTGACGCTCGGCATCAACCCGTCGCGCGCCGCTGGTGGAGTCACGTATACATCCGACAGAACGTGGATGGTCATCCTGGCCGGTGCCTTTTATCTCGGCCAGGGCACACCGGGCGTAACCGGCTTGCTGCGCGACGGCGAGCATTGTGCCTGGTATACCGATGCCGACGACTGCATGGCCAAGCTGGATCTGTACCTCGGTGACCCGGGAGCGCGCGAACGAATACGCGCTCAGGGAGAGAGCTTCGTGCGCGCGAATCATACGTACGACCAACGCATCCATAATCTGTTGTCCGGACAGGCATGGACAGCAGATTCGGTGATCGGGTAGATAGTGCAGCATCTACTCGTAACGAGAGATTTCCTTCCGGAGATGCGCGGCGCAGCGCGCCGTTATACAGCACTGGTGCGGCGATATCCAGAACCGATGCTCGTGTCCACCGTCGCGGTACGCGAATCACCCAGGCATGATCTTGCGGAAGATTATTCGATCGAACGTCAGCGATTCTCGCGTGACGCGGCCAGCTCGGCTGGCAGCCGCATGCTGTGGCGACGTTGGGTCTTGCGGCGATGCCGCGGAAGGATTCACGTGCTTCACGCAGGAGATATCTGCGTGACTGGGAGAATAGTGCACCGCGTCCACAAGCGGTTACGGACGCCATACGTCGTTTACGTAAGCCCGGGTTCGCTTGCCACCGCTCAGACAATGCTCGCGCGTGGTTCGCTCGGCCGCCGCGCCGTGCGGCTTGTACTCGGCGACGCTGCCGGTGTGATCGCTACGACAGACGAGGTCGCATCAAGAGCACGCGATATGATGAAAGACCTTGGCATCTCGCAGCCAGCGCCGGTTGCTGCGATCGGACTGGGAACCGACCCGGTTCTGTTCGGGCCCGGGCGTGACACCGGTGCACTACGCGCACGGTGGGGGATACGTCGAGCCCCGATCATGCTGACCGTGGCACGGCTGGTTGCTGAAAAGGGCCAGGACTCGGGCATTGAGGCTCTCTCGCTGTTGCGGCACGAGTTTCCGAATCTGCGCTATATCCTGGTTGGAGAAGGGCCCGACGAAGCGCGCCTGCGAAACCTCGCCGCCGACATGAACGTGATGGATCGGGTGGGGTTTGCCGGATCCATGCGCGACGACGAACTACCGGAAGCGTACGCGACCGCGACGATTTATCTTGACGCTTCACGACTGGCTCCCGATGCTGGCGAAGGACTCGGTATGTCTCTTATTGAAGCTGCTGCTGCCGGGCTGCCGGTAGTCGCGTTTGGTGGAAGCGGTGTGACCCCGCCGTTACCTGTCCTGGAAGGTCGTGTGAGTGTCGCGTCTGGTGACACCCGTGCCGTAGCCGACGCAATTGGGTCGTTGCTTCGCGATTCCGAACGGAGAAACGAGATGGGAATGTTGGGACGTGAAAGCGCGGAGACGTATCTTGACTGGAATCGGGTCGCGCAGGATACTGCGCGATTCGTCAGGGAGTGTGTAGCGCATGGCTGAAGGTTCGGATTATGGCGTACGGATCACAGCATCGCACCGCGTCGAGTACTACAGTTTGCGGGCGGTGGTGGCCACGCTGCATGCGCTTCCGTGGAGCTTCGCACGCGCGTTCGGATCTCGGCTCGGCGCGATAGGCTACTGGCCTCTCGGGATCCGGAGGCGTGTAGTGGAACGACAGATCGCGGCCGCTTTTCCGGAACTGCCCGCAACTGAAGTGGCATCGCTGGCGCGTCGTGCATATGCGCATCTGGGGCGGTCGTCGATAGAGACCGCGCTACTGCCAGGAAGAGGTCACCGCGGGGTGCTCGACATGGTCGAGTCCGTGGAAGGTTTTGAGTTGATCGAAGACGCCATGGCTCGCGGAAGCGGCGCCATTCTTGTCACCGGTCACCTCGGTAACTGGGAACTCGCGGGAGCCTATGTAGCCGCGCGTGGAGTACCGATGGACGTGATAGTGCGCACGCAGGCGAATCCACTATTTGATGCGTATATCAACGAGACCCGCGGCGCCCTGGGCATGACTGTTGTCCGCGACCATGAAGCCGCGCGCAGAACACCTCGGTCGTTGCGCGCGGGGCGGGCAGTTGCATTCGTATCCGATCAGGGCGTGATGGGGCTCGCATCCACATTCGTTACGTTCTTCGGGCGACCGGCCAAGACGCCGCGCGGCGCGGCCGTATTTGCCCTCAAATACGACACTCCAACGTTGTTTGTCACGGCGCTGCGCCAGAAGAGTGGACAATATCGCGTGATTGTGGAGCGCATCCCGATTGTTCGCACGGGCGACCGCGACGTAGATATCGATGCTATCGTCGCGAGCTATACCGCAACACTGGAGCGGTGGGTTCGCACCGCGCCAGAACAGTATTTCTGGCACCATCGTCGCTGGCGTCGCCAGCCTGAGGGGACACCTCCGGAGCTGCGAGACCCGAGCCTGTGAGCACTCTGTGAGCACTCTTTGAGCATGATGAGCAGGCTCGCCGCGGACACGCGCACCCGTATCGGCGCCGCGGTGGTGATCGTGATGGTGATCATGGCCGTCTTCGCCCCTCTGGTCGCGCGACACGATCCCAATGCCATAGACCTCATCAATCTTCTCACTCCGCCGTCGAGCGCGCACTGGCTGGGAACCGACGTCCAGGGCAGGGACGTGTGGGCACGCATGGTCTATGGCTCGCGCGTTTCGCTCGGCGTCGGCATTGTGTCGCAGACAATCGCGGTCAGCCTCGGTATTACACTCGGACTTCTGGCTGGATATTATCGTGGCTGGGTCGACGAAGTCGTGATGCGACTTGCCGATGTGACACTCGCATTCCCCACGCTTCTGTTGCTGATCGCAATGTCGGCTGCGCTTCAGCCGTCGATGGGAGTTGTCTTCGTCACCATCGGTGTTGTGGGGTGGGCGGGAATGGCGCGCCTCGTACGCGGCCAGGTTCTTGTGGTGCGTGATCTTGAGTACGTTCAGGCATCACGTGCCCTTGGTGCGCGCGCACCACGAATCATGCTGCGCCACATACTTCCAAACGTCGTTGGCCCAGTCGTGATCGCCGCCACGCTCGGAATCGCCGGCGCTATCATGGCGGAAGCGGCTCTGTCATTCCTCGGGCTCGGTGTGCAGCCGCCCACCGCAAGTTGGGGGAGCATGATCGCCGACGGCAGAGACCTCGATCAGTTGCGAAATGCACCATGGACATCGCTCGCTCCGGGTCTCGCCATCGGTGCAGCGGTGCTTGGTTTCAATTTGCTCGGCGATGCACTCAGGGACGCGCTTGACCCACGCGAGCTCGATGGAGGAGCGTCGGATGAAAGCTGAAACGCGCAATGAACAGGAGCCGACACGGCTCGACAAGTGGTTATGGGCTGCGCGTTTCTTCAAGACGCGTGCGCTCGCCGCGGAAGCGATTGACGGCGGCAAGGTTCATCTGAACGGTGAACGGGTGAAGCGTTCGAAGGCCCTCAAGATTGGCGACCAGGTGACAGTACGCCTGGGGCCTTTTGAACATTGCGTCGTAGTCAAATTGGCTTCGGATCGCCGCGGACCGGCTAGTATTGCCGCGACGCTTTTTGACGAGACCGACGAGAGCACAGCCGCCCGCGAAGCCCTCCTCGAACAGCATCGGATCGCGCGCGCCAACGGCGCGGAAGACCCCGGGAGACCGAGCAAGCGCGACCGGCGGCAGATCGACCATCTGAAGAAGCGTCAGCGTGACTAGTTCCAGGCGATGACGCCTGGCTCCTTACACCCCCGCCGCTGACTGCAGGGATTCTCGTTGACGGATGCTGGAATCGGCTCTCTGCAGAACCACTGGGCAGTTTCTGGCGTATAAGTACTACAGAGAAGAAGATTTCCCTCATGAATTACCGAGACTGCCTCCCATGACATCTTTGCGGCTTGTTCCATTCGTAGTCGTGCTCGGCGCCGGTGCCGTGTTGGCGCTGTCACGTCCTGAGCCCGTTGCGCCGACGCCGAGCGAGGCGCCGCCCTACGCCGGGCCCGTTGATACCGCGACGTTCGCTGGCGGTTGCTTCTGGAGCATGGAGCGGCCGTTCGACGGCACCAAGGGCGTGGTCTCGACGATCGTCGGCTATACGGGCGGGACCAAGGCCAACCCAACATATGATGACGTCGGAACGCGGACGACTGGCCACGCAGAATCGGTCGAGGTGCATTACGACCCCACCAAGGTCACGTACGAAAAACTCCTGTACATCTACTGGCACAACATCGACCCGGTAACGGCCGAAGCGCAGTTCTGCGATCACGGCAATGACTACCGGACCGCGATCTTCTACCACAACGAAGCCCAGCACAAGGCGGCGGAAGCTTCCAGGCAGGAACTGGACAAATCGGGCCTCTTCAAGTCGCCGATCGTCACGCAGATTGCGCCAGCGAGCACGTTCTGGAAGGCAGAGGAATATCACCAGCACTACGCCGACAAGAACCCCATGGCCTACAGGCTCTATCGTGTCGGCTGCGGAAGAGATGCTCGTCTCACGCAACTTTGGGGCTCCAGTGCGGAACCAAACGTGCCGCCGCTGTGACGGGGCTGTGTCGGAAGGTCCGTCATTCCCGCATCGCCCTCCGTCATTCCCGCGCCGCGCCGCGCCGTCATTCCCGCGAAAGCGGGAACCCATGTTGTCGATCTTGAGACAGGGTTAGATCATCGGAGCGAGTCGGCGACAAAGGCCGTCATCCCCGCACTGATCCGTCCTCCCCGTACTGACCCGTCATTCCCGCGAAAGCGGGAATGACGGATCAGTGCGGGGACGCTAGCTCACGACCTGTACCATTGCGTAATCGCGCGCGCCCTTGCGGAGCAGTACGTACGATCCCGCTAGCGGTGTGATGTCTCCGAATGCGAGCGTCGCGGCAACGCGGGCACCATTAACGTACGCACCCCCCTGTTCGGCAACACGCCTCGCCTCTCCCTTTGATTTTACGAGACCGGCGCGCACAAAAAGATCGGCGACCGTTACAGCCTCGGCTCTGTTCGCAGTGGCACCTGGCACCTCACGCGCCAGGGCGGCGAGCGCGGGCTCCGAAAGCAGCGTGATGTCGCCGCCGCCGAAGAGCGCTTGTGATACTTCGCGCGCAACCGATGCGGCTTTATCGCCGTGTACGCGGGACGTGATCTCGAACGCCAGCGCGGATTGCGACTCGCGACGCTCGGGGTGATCCAGAATCTCCTGCTCCAACCCGGAAATCGTCGAGCGGTCCATCAGCGTCATCATGCGCATGTACTTTCCGGCGTCACGATCATCCGTGCTCATCCAGAACTGATAGAACCGATACGGTGATGTCAGTTCTGGGTCGAGCCATACCGCCCCTGCCTCTGTCTTCCCAAACTTCGCGCCCGAGGATGTGGTGAGAAGCGGAAACGTCACTGCGTGTGCTTCCGCACCATCCATGCGACGAATCAGCTCGACACCAGCGGTCATGTTGCCCCACTGATCGCTACCGCCAACCTGAAGCGTGACTCCGTCACGCCGACGAAGTTCCACAAAATCGTACGCCTGCAGCAGCATGTACGAAAATTCGGTGTACGAGATGCCCGCTTCCATTCGTGACTTTACCGAATCCTTGGCCATCATGTAGTTCACGGTCAGGTGCTTGCCCACATCGCGCATGAACTCGATTGCGCTCAGTTTGAGAAGCCACTCCGCATTGTTGCGCAACATCCCGCGGGCCGAGCTCGAGAAATCCAGAAAGCGGGAGAGTTGCGCGCCGATCGATTCGGTGTTTGCCATCACCTGGTCCACGCTCTGGAGCGTCCGTTCAGTCGTCTTGCCACTGGGATCGCCAATCATGCCGGTGCCTCCACCAACCAGTGCGCAGGCACGATGACCTGTGCGCTGCAGGTGGACCAGTCCCATGATCGGTACCAGGCTGCCAACGTGCAGGGACGCAGCGGTAGGATCAAACCCGGCGTAGCCGGCGATACTGGCGGAAGCGAGCGCTTTGGAGGCGCCTTCGGTCTGCTGTACGAGCATCCCGCGCCATTCAAGCTCGGACAGGAAATCGGATTCTGACATCGCGGGTAATATAGACTCTCAACGGCCGGCAGACTCGCCGCCCCGCCTTAAATTCATCGCATGGCTGGTACAAAAAAGAAAGCCGGGACGCCTTCGATCTGGAGGCGCCACCCGACAGCGTTTCGCATGCTCCTGGTCCTCACCATTCTCGTGGTGACGTTCAGCGTCGGACTATTGTACAGCGCCTGGGTACTGGTCTGTGAAGGTGACCGTTGCCCTTCTGTCCAGACTCTCGATGAGTACACGCCAAAGCAGACTTCAAAGCTCTTCGCCGTAGACGGCCGTTTCATCGCCGAGCTCGGCACGGAGCGCCGCACACTCGTTAGCCTCAGCGAGATCCCCAAAGTCGTGCAGGACGCGTTCGTCGTTACCGAAGACAAGCGCTTCTACCAGCACTCCGGCATCGACTGGTACAGGGCGGTGGGTGCGCTCGTACACAACATCCGGAGCCTGCATTATTCTCAGGGCTTCTCGACCATCACGATGCAGCTCGCGCGCAATATCTTCCCGGAACGCATCTCGCGCGACAAGAACATCATCCGAAAGATCAAGGAAGCCAAGGTTGCGCGCGAGATCGAATCGAAATACAGCAAGGCGAAGATTCTCGAGCTGTATCTCAACCAGATCAATCTCGGAAACGGCGCGTACGGCGTTGAGACGGCGTCCCAACGATACTTCGGGAAGTCAGTGCGCGATCTCAACATTGCCGAGGCCGCGACACTCGCTGCGCTTCCCAAGGCGCCGGAACGTTACAATCCTCGGCGCTACCCCGATCGCGCAATTCAGCGTCGCAACACCATCATCGAGCTCATGCGGGAGAACGGCGCAATTTCAGATGCCGACGCCAGCCTCGCCAAGGCATACCCGCTCCGACTTGCAACGAAGGTCGAATCGGGTGAAACAGCTCCCTACTTTGTGGAGTGGATTCGCCAGCAACTTGACGCTCAGTTCGGTCGCCAGTTGTACACGCAAGGGCTCAACGTCTACACGACGCTCGATCTCGACATGCAAACTGCAGCGGAGCGCGGAATGGAACGCCAGCTCCGCGCAATCGAAGGCGGAAAATTCGGGAAGTACAATCATGAGAGCTACGAGGAGTACGTTGCGAAGCTGTCGACTGGCGAATCGGGTACTGGGACATCCCCGTATCTGCAGGGCGCATTCGTGGCGCTAGATCCGCGTACCGGCGGTGTTCGCGCCATGATCGGTGGTCGCGACTTCTTCGATTCAAAATTCAATCGCGCGACGCAGGCGCTCAGGCAGCCCGGCTCCACGTTCAAGCCAATCGTCTACGCTGCCGCGGTGCAGGCCGGCAAGCCCGCGTCATACATCATTGACGACTCGCCTGTAGAAGTTCCGCAGGTAGACGGAACGGTGTGGCGTCCGCAGAACTACGATATGAAGTTCCTGGGGCCCATGACGATGCGGCGCGGGCTGTACCAGTCGCGCAACATCATCGCTGTCAAGACCGGCATGGAGCTGGGGCCGCAAGCAGTGATCAACGAAGCGCGCAACTTCGGTATCTCCACCCCGATTCCGCCATATCCGTCGATTTACATCGGGTCTGCCGACGTCATTCCACTCCAGCTCATTGCCGGCTACTCTGCTTTCGCCACACTCGGCATCCGCGCCCAGCCCACCGGCATCCTTCGCGTCGAGAACTCGCATCATCAGGTTATCTGGCAGCCGCCTGCGCCACGGACTCAGGTCATGACACCGGAGGAGGCGTGGATCATGGTGAGCATGATGAAGGATGTGATCCAGCGCGGGACCGCTTACGGAAGCGTCTGGAGCGCCGGGTTTCACATTCCGGCCGGCGGCAAAACCGGCACCACCAACGACGGGACCAACGTCTGGTTCATCGGTTATACCGCTGACCTCGTCGCAGGCGTCTGGATGGGATTCGATCACCCGCAGACGATCAAGTCAAACGCCCAGGGCGGTCTCCTCGCGGCGCCCGCGTGGACATCCTTCATGACCGAGGTCTACAGCCGCAAGCCGGCGCCGCCCGACTGGCCCAGACCGTACGACATAACCACCCGGGAAATTGACCCGAACACCGGTCTGCTCTGGACTCCCTCGTGCGGCGATCCTGCTGTGACCGAGTATTACGTACCGGGCACCGAACCGGTCAATGAATGCTCGCCGTACGCCATGCCGCCCGGTTCTCTCCCGTATAGTTCGCCAAACAGCACACCCGGCGCCGTTCCGCCCGGTGTCCCGGCTGTAATACCTCCGCGAACACCCGTTCGAGAACCGATTCGACCCTTTACCGAGACGCCACGGAACCCGCAGCCGCGTTATCCGCTCAGGTCGCCACCGACCAGAGACACGAGCCATAGGAGACCGTTGCGCTGAGAATTCCACAGACTTTCGAAGCATGACGCGAAGCTGCAGTATGCGACTCTGGAGCGTACCCCGGAGCGTTCCCCGGAGCGTTCCCCGCGGTGGGACCCTCGCGGCAGGCCGTTGCAATCCCTTAGTTTAGGACATGAATTCGCACAAAATCTGGCGCGACGGAGTGCTCGTCGGTTGGCAGGACGCGACGATCCACGTCATGAGCCATGCGGTCCACTATGGGTCTTCGGTGTTCGAAGGGATACGATGCTACAGCACCCCCGACGGACCCGCGATATTCCGGGCGGTAGACCACATGCGTCGGTTTCACGATTCCTGCCGTATATACCGGATGCCGATGCGTCACTCCATTGACGCGCTTGTCACCGCGTGCGGAGAGGTAGTCGCCGAGAACGAGTTGAAGGCCTGTTATCTGAGACCGGTTGCGATACGCACCGGAGAGGAAATGGGTGTGCTGGCGCAGAATGCGCCCGTCGAAACTTTCGTCATTCCGTGGGTATGGGGGCGATATCTCGGCAACGAAGCGCTCGAGCAGGGAGTCGATGTCTGTGTATCGAGTTGGCGAAGGCCGAGCCCGGATACCATGCCGATGCTCGCCAAGGCTGGCGGCAACTATCTCAACTCGCAACTCTCCAAGATGGAAGCGCGCGCGAGTGGATTCGTCGAAGGGATCATGCTCGATTCGTTCGGGTACGTTGCAGAAGGGAGCGGTGAAAATCTGTTCGCTGTCCGCGACGGTATTGTCTACACGCCCACGATGGCGTCGTCAATTCTGAACGGAATCACGCGCGACTCGGTTATCCGTATTGCGCAGGATCTGGGATACAAGGTGTCGGAGCAGGCCATTCCGAGAGAAATGCTGTATATCGCGGACGAAGCATTTTTCACCGGCACAGCAGCTGAATTGACGCCAATCAGATCGGTCGACAAGATAGAGGTCGGCACTGGAAAACCGGGACCGATAACGCTCGCGATTCAGGAAGTTTACATGGGCATCGCCACGGGGAAGATGCCCGACAGGTACGGCTGGCTCACTCGCGTGGAGAGTCGAGTCACGGCCTGAGATAAGTACGTGCGGGGCGGGGACGGCGGTCTTCGCCCCGCACCGCTTAACGCGTGTCGCCTTGCGCGACAGGGAGATTATGAGCACCGGTTGCCTTGCTCTGAACGCCTCGTTCGAACCTCTGACGATGGTTCCGGTACGTCGTGCGCTCCGGCTGCTGCTCGACGGCAAGGCGGAGATAATCGAAACTGATGCGAACAAGCTGATTCGTTCCGAGCGTCTCTCGATGCCCCATCCGGCGGTCATTCGGCTCACGCGCTTCATTCACGTCCCGCGCAAGTTCCGTCGGCAGGTCACCAACACGTTTCTCTTTGCGCGCGACCGCTACACGTGCCAGTTCTGCGGCCGCAAGCAGTCGGCCCTCAAGGGACGTGAATCGCTGACGCGTGATCATCTCATCCCACTTTCGCGCGGCGGCCTGAACATATGGACCAACGTCGTCACGGCGTGCAGTCCCTGCAACACGCGCAAGGCGAACCGTCTCCCGACGGAGATCGGCATGCACCCGTTGGTAATGCCGTATGAGCCCCACTTCGTGCAACTCGCCTGGGCAGTGCGGCGCCTGACGCCGACGCAGGCCAAGTACATCGAGATTTTCTACGGACGAGCAACACTCGACGATCTCAAGTCAATCGACGCCACGCTGATCGCGAGTTAGCCACCGGCGGGCTCAACCCCACGGCTAGCAGTCATTCTGACCGTGCTGGGACAGCCGGCGTAACCCGGAGCCGGGGTGGCCCCATCTCTGGCGTCCCGCTGACCGGCCACTCACAGCTCCGAAAAACCATTGGTCCCGCCTGCGGTATTTGGAACGTCCGGGCTATCTTTCAGCATGACCCAATTCGCTGATCGAATCGCATCGCTCGGCACCGAAAACGCATTCAGTGTCGGCGCCGACATAGCCAAGGTCTCCGCCCGCGGCGTAGACGTAGTAAAACTCAATATCGGTGAGCCGGACTTCGATAGTGCGCCTCACATCAATGAGGCCGCGATCTCGGAGATCCGGCGCGGTAATACACACTACTGCGACCCGCAGGGAGTGATCGGGCTGCGCGAGGCGATCTGTGATCACCTCCAGCGCAGCCGCGGACTCCACGTCACGCCGGATCGCGTGGTCGTCACGACCGGGGGCAAGCCGGGAATAGGGTTCACGATCCAGACGTACGTGAATCCCGGCGACGAAGTGATATATCCCAGCCCGGGATTTCCCATCTACGAGTCGTGGATCACCTACGCCGGCGCCAAACCCGTGCCACTGCACCTGCGTGAAGAAACGGGGTTCACTTTCACGCCAGACGACCTGGCGCGGCTCATTACTCCGCGCACCCGTGCCATCTTCCTCTGCTCGCCGTCCAATCCAACTGGCGGTGTACTGTCCAAGGATGAGCTCGCAGGCATCGCCCGTGTCATCGTCGAGAAGGCTCCGTCGGATGTACGCGTGTATTCCGATGAGATTTACGAACAGATCCTTTTTGACGGTGCGGAACACCACAGCATCGCGGTCGAGCCCGGCATGGAAGAGCGCACGATAATCTCTTCTGGTCACTCCAAAGGGTATGCGATGACCGGCTGGCGACTCGGCTTCACCGTGCTGCCAACAGCCGCTGAAGCCGCGATCTTCAAGCAGCTCACGATCAACACTGTTTCGTGCGTGCCGCCGTTCATCCAGGAAGCTGGACGAGTCGCGCTCAGCAGCCCCGAGTCGATACCTGAAATCGCGCGCATGGTTGCCGCGTTCCAGGAACGTCGCGACTGGATCGTGCCAACGCTCAACAGCATGTCCGGAATCCGGTGCCAGAACCCGAAAGGCGCATTTTACGTTTTCCCCAACGTATCCGGATTGGTCAAGCAGTTGGGTATCGTCGATGCGTACAATGCTCTGCCGGCTGACCGTCGCGCGCGCACGTCACCTTCGTCGATGCTGCAGATGTTCCTGCTGTATAGCTACGGAGTCGCAACGATGGACCGCAACTCCTTCGGAAAGATCGGCACCGAAGGACAGCACTTCTTGAGGCTCTCCATAGCAACGAGCCTGGACCGGCTCAAGGAAGGCATCTCAAGAATCAAGACCGCCTCCACGGACAACGCCGGCTTCCTGCGATTCATGGAAGAGGAAAAGCTCTACAGTTGATCGTCTCAACACCCAAACAAATGGTGGTATGAACAAGAAACACGTATTCATCACGCGGCGGATTCCTGACGTCGCTACTCCGATACTGCGCGATGCGGGTGCAACGATCACTGTTGGTCAGACCGACGAGGAGAAAGGGCTCACCCCACAGCAGATCATCGACGGCGTCAAGTCGGCCGATGTGCTGCTGTCGTTGTTGACTGAACCAGTTACACGCGAAGTTCTCAGCGCGAATCCGCACTTGCTCGGAGTTGCGAACTACGCTGTGGGATTCAACAACGTGGATGTCAAAGCCGCAACCGAGCTCGGCATTCCGGTTACAAATACGCCGGGAATCCTGACGGACACAACCGCAGATCTCTCCTGGGCACTCATACTCGGCGCGGCTCGTCGCCTCGTCGAAGCCCATGAATACATGGTCGCCAATCGATACAAGCTCTGGGGGCCGAATCTGTTCCTCGGCGGTGATGTGAGCCCCGGTGGAAGCGGCAAGCGCAAGGTGCTCGGTATTGTGGGCTATGGACGGATTGGAGCCGCGGTAGCAAAGCGCGCGATGGGCTTTGACATGGACGTCCTGGCATATGATCCGCACAACCCCGACGCGATTGCCAAGGACGCGGCCGATCCGGCGCGCAACTTACGCGCGGTATCGCTCGGTGAGCTGCTACGTGAGAGCGACTTCGTGTCGCTTCATCCGCTGCTGACACCCGAGACACGACACATGATCGGCGAGCGCGAGCTGGCGATGATGAAGCCGACCGCGTATCTGATCAACGTCGCCCGTGGTCCCGTTGTCGACGAGGCCGCGCTCGTTCGCGCGCTTCAGAGCAACGTGATCGCCGGCGCCGCACTCGACGTTTTCGAGGAGGAGCCGCTCATGGCAGCCGGACTCGCGGAATGTCGCAATGCGCTTCTCGTTCCGCACATCGCGAGCGGCAGCCAGGACACGCGCGACAGGATGGCAGTGATGGCCGCGACCAACGTCGTCGCGCATATCAACGGGACGCGTGCGCCAAATGTCGTCAACCCCGAGGTATACGACACTGCTGCCTATACCGCGCGGAGAAGCGCCGCTAGCGCTTGACGCCCACTTGAGCGAGAACATCCGCAGAGACGCGGTAACGTGCGCACTCGCCGGGATCGCAGCCTCTGATCCCGGCGACCTCGTACGCAGCGCCATGGAGCAGCACAAGGCGCAATTCGAGTTCCAGGGTGGCTTGCGACTTGTCGCGGTCGGAAAGGCGGCCGGCTCCATGGCAACTGCAATGCTCGAATTGCTCGGAGATCGGATTGCGGAAGGTGTCCTGATCTCTTCGCAGCCTGTCACCATTGCCGGCTCGATCCGTTCTTTCGTAGGCGGTCATCCACTCCCCAACGAACAGGGAGTTGCTGGAGCACGTGCCATCGCGTCGATGGTTCGCGGTCTCGGCGCCACCGACACGGTGCTCTGTCTGATCTCCGGCGGTGCGTCGTCGCTGATGACGCTTCCTCCAGACGGGATCACGGTAGACGACATCGTCGCGACCACCAAACTGCTGCTCCGCGCAGGCGCGACAATCGACGAGTTCAATTGTGTGCGCAAGCATCTCGACATGCTCAAGGGTGGCCGACTTGCAGCGCTCGCCTACCCGGCACGAGTTGTTGCACTGGTACTGTCAGACGTGGTTGGAAACTCGCTCAGCACGATCGCTTCTGGTCCCACGGTCGCTGATCCATCAACGTTCGCTGATGCGATTTCGGTTCTTGAATCGCGCGGTCTCGTTGATAAAATCCCGGCCAACGTTCACCAGTATCTCGTGGACGCAAAGGATGAATCGCCAAAACCGGGCGATGCGCGGCTCGCGTCTGCCGAGTCGTTCATCATCGGCAGCAACGTGACCGCGGCCCAGGCGGCCTGCGCGCAGGCCCAATCGCTCGGCTACGAGGCCCACGTCGTAACTACCTCGCTCACGGGCGAGGCCAGCAAGGTCGGGGCGGATATCGTCCGCGAGATCCGCCAAGCTCGCGATTCTGCCGCTGGCAAGCGCGTTGCGCTTGTATATGGCGGTGAGACTACGGTGACGGTTAATGGCACCGGCACCGGTGGACGGAATCAGGAGCTCGTACTGGGCGCGGCCATCGCGATGGATGGCGTCGCCGGTATCGTCGTTACATCGCTCGGAACGGACGGTGTGGACGGGCCGACCGACGTCGCAGGCGCGGTAGCGGATGGCGACTCTATCAAAAAGGCGAGAGCAATGGGTCTGGATCCGGCGGCGTCGCTCTCCAACAACGATTCCTACAGGTTCTGGAAGGCGCTCGGCGCGCTCGTTAGAACCGGACCGACCGGTACCAACGTCATGGACGTCATCGTAGCACTGGGCCTGCCGCCTACGGCCTGAACACGCCCGTGGCGGCCTGATACACGATTCGCTCACCGCCCAGAATCCGGACCACGAGCGTTCTCAGCCCCGAACTCACTGCGGTTCCCGGATTTCGGCGCCCCTGGACCGCCGGACGCAACTCGCCCCGCAACCAGCGCTGCACTTCGTCCAGATCGCCAAGCGACATTGCCGCGACGTTCAGCGACAGAACGTAGTAGCTCTTCTCACCCGGCTTTGGTAGCGAGATCGTCGGCTTGTATGGCTCGGCGAGCTTGGCATCTATGTCCTTGAGATCCGCGTACTCGCCCAGCACAACGGCGTTCTGCGTAGTTGCTCGTATCAGCTTGTACGTCTTGGCGAGCTGATCATACTGGATGATGAATTCCCATTCCGAAGTTGCCTTGACATCGTTCACGAAGGTGCCGGCGGTCCATCGTTCGAGCTTGTAATGCAACCGGGCGGGAAAGCCGTTCCGAATAAGCTCTGCCGTTCGGCCGGCAGAAAGGACGCCGACAGTTTGCACCATGGGCGGGTCCGTAGAGAGTTGCGCCTTGGGTGGCAGCACGAGATCGACGTGCGCGGACTGCGCAGCGGCGCTGGAAGACCACACGCAAAGAGCAAGCAGAGCGACTACAATCCGGCGCACTTTAGAATCTGCGGTTTATACGCACGAAGAATCTGAGTGGCTCGCCAGAATCCGATATTGCCTTGGCCATGTACACGCCGATCAGTCCGAGATCGAGTCCAGCGCCTATGTCACTCTTGTAAGCAGACGGCCACGGAACCGTTGTGCGCCAGCCGCGGCCCGCATCTATGAATAGAACGCCAACCGGGCTCGCAGTGAATCCAACGCTGCGGAGTCTGAGGGCCGGAATGTTGAATACGTCGAACGGATGTGATGACAATTGGGTGCGAAGTTCGATCTGACCTGCAACCACGCGATCGCACATCACTGGATTAGCAGAAGCAAGCACGCCGGCGGCAGTGCATTGCATCACATCCGACTGGTTGCTCACTGACTCTCTGAACCCGTAGCCAGGCAGTATCCCAGGCCCCGTCACCGAAAGCTTCCGTTCAAGCGGAAGCTCGTCGCCGCTCACCCAGCCGCCCGCAACCAATCTCCCGTTGAGCTGTGTTCGCGGAGAGATGCGATTGTAGCGGCGCAGGTCGAAGAACACGCGATTGTAATGGACAGGCCGCGGCGCTGCCGGTTGCCCAAGGTTCGGTTGCGGTGGCTGCGGATACTGCAGCTCCGGCGCAAGAACAGCGGCCGGGCTTGAGCCATGCTCGAACCACCCGCGCAGATACCAGCCGCCAGATGGCTCACGCTGGTCGTTTCGAGTGTCGAACGTGCCGTTCACCGTGAAGATGTGGAATACGCCCTCATCAACCATCGGATTCCGACGCCAGTCACTCCGTTCTCTGAATAGCGAGAACGGATTTCGCTCGTCGATAGATGACCAACGCTCAACGGCGTAACCCGCAGAAAACGATGCCTTCTGATTCAGCGTGAAGGACGCGCCGAGCTTGCCGCCGTGCCGCGCGTAGTAATCGCGATAGTCGCGCCGAAGGAGGAACGATGCCAGCCCTTGTTCAGGCTCGCTCATCTGCCAATGCTCGATCGGCGCGATAAGACTGAACAGTTCTCCGCCCACGCCAAATGCCTTGTCCGGCCCGAATCGAATCGCGGCCGCCAGGTCGTGCCCGCCGTCTGGTTCATTCGTACTGAGCCCGCGCGCAGTTCGCCCTATGAAATACGCGGAGCTGTTCAGTGCGAAGTTCGGCGTTTCAACTGTGAGAGCCGGGCCTACGAGGATTGAAAGCCCCTCGACGCGATTGTACGTCTTCCCCGACGTAATACTGGGGCCAAGATGCACGTACGGTGCGTCGTCGCGTTCGATAGTTTCGTACGCGATCGTCGTATCGTGTCGAACTGAATCAACGACGGGTGGCTTGCCCTGCGCAAGCGCAGGTCGCGCAGATAGGATCGTAGCGCCAATGAGCGATAGTGCGCCAATCCACATCAGCACTGCCGCCATTCCGAGCCGCTTCATGCGGCGGTACAGATTTGCTCGGTCCGTTTTCAGTCGGCGAGCTGCTTCGGCGACACTTCCAGAACCCCATGCGAGCGCGTCGGAAATCATTCGCCGCTCGACGTCGTCCAGTGTGTCCGTTAGTCCCCGATCATCTCCAGTCGGCACGGTCGGCGCAGCGGCTGATTCGCGCGGTACGGGAAGAACTGCCGCGATATCACCAACCGTTACACGAGCGCTGTTGTTGAGAATCGCGATCCGTTCGACGATGTTCGCCAGCTCGCGCACGTTGCCGGGCCACGGATAAACTCGCATCTGCGCCTCGGCCTCCGGCGACCAGCTAAGCAGCGGACGTCCGGTGCGCTGGTGCTGGGTTTCGGAGAAGTGATGCAACAACTCAATCACGTCGTTACCGCGCTGTCTCAGTGGCGGCAGTGCGATCGGAATCACATTGAGACGGAAGAACAGATCCTCTCGAAAGTTGCCTTCTTCAACAGCGCGCGCGAGGTCGTGGTTGGTAGCAGCGATCACCCGGACATCGACTCGAATTGTCTTGTTCCCACCAACGCGTTGAATTTCCCGCGCTTCGATCGCGCGGAGCAACTTGGCCTGCGCTTCGATGGTCAGGTCACCGATTTCATCCAGAAACAGTGTGCCTGTATCGGCCAGTTCAAATTTCCCGATGCGGCGCTCCGCGGCTCCGGTAAACGAACCTTTCTCGTGCCCGAACATCTCGCTCTCCACCAGATCCCGCGGAATCGCCGCGCAGTTCACGCGCACAAAGGGTTGTTCGCGGCGCGGACTGTGGTCGTGGATCGCGACGGCTACGAGTTCCTTGCCTGTTCCAGATTCGCCGGTGATCAGCACTCGCGCGTCGCTGTGTGCAACGCGCACAGTCAGCTCTCGCACGCGAACCATCGCGTCACTCGAGCCCACCATTTCACCGGTGCGGCCAAGTTCCTCGCGCAGCAGGCTTGCGGCTCGCCGAGCCTGGCGCAGCTCGAGAGCTGAGCTAAGCGCGAGGAGCACCGTTTCGGGCGCGAGTGGTTTCTCCAGGAAATTGACTGCACCAACGCGCGTCGCGCGCACGGCGTCGCTCAACGATGCTCGGCCGCTCATCATTATCACGGGGAGATCCGCCCAGCGCTCGCGTATCTTCGCCAGCGTAGCGATGCCGTCCATTCCGCCCGGCATCATGAGGTCGATCAACGCAACATCGGGTTCCTCTTCCTCCACCGCGCGCACGCCGGCCGCGCCATCGGCCGCCTCGCGGACGTCGTAGCCTTCCGCCGAAAGCAGCGCGCCGACCATCCGGCGAATGTTCGGCTCGTCGTCGACGATCAGGACGCGCTGCACTTACGTCAGGTCCGTCGGGCCGCTTCGGACAGAACCGTGCCGTCCGGCTGCATTGCGGGCGCGGCCGGCGCCGGTGCTACGATCGACGCTGGAGCTTTGGCTCCGGAAAGCAGTTTCGTGGTGAAACGCTGGCCTTCCGCGATGCGTTCCACTTCCGTAGCCATCGCCTCAATCGATTGCTCGATCCGGTCCAGTCGCGTGACAATTTCGCCGCTTGGCAACGAATCCTTTGCGCGTGTCTCGACGCGTCGCGTGTAACTCCGCACTAACGGTATTCCCAGGACAATCCCAAGAATCATGAGCATTCCGCTGATTGGCACGATTACTTCTGGTCCCATATCAATCCCTCTCTGTGAGCATGTTCCTGGCACCGAGCGCTGCATCGCCGCGCGCGTTCAACAGCTTCGTTGTAAATCGCTGACCTTCTCCAATTCGTTCGATTTCAGTTGCCATGGATTGCATGCCCGCTTCCATGCGTTCCAGTCGCGCAACGATATCTGGCACTGGCAATTGCTGCTGTCCTTTCATGCGCTCGGTTCGCTTCATGTACGCGAGTGAGAGAGGCAACACCGTCGTCACGCAGATTATGACGAGCCCGACCACCGCTGAAATGGCGATGTCTTCAATCATTCTACCCCTCTCGTGTCGTTGTCGGATCAATGGGGATTGTAAACTCGATTCTGGTTCCGACGCCAAGGTCGCTCTTTGCAGCGACGGATCCGTCATGCGCCCACACAGCCTGGCGTGCGATGGCGAGCCCGAGCCCCGTACCCCCCGCCTTGTTTGTCACATACGGCTCCCATATTCGTTTCAATTGCTGGGCGCCGATCCCCGGACCGTTGTCCTCGATCGCGATGCACACCGCTCGCTTGGCCTGCAACGACGCCTCCGACACTTCAACCCTGATCGCTCCCTCGGCATGGCACGCATCGACCGCGTTCAACAGAACGTTTGATACCGCACCAGCGAGCGCATCATGGTACCCCAGAATCATTGGCAGGCCAGGATCGACTTTCAGCTCCAGTGTCATCGTCTGCGGTACGGTAGCCGTCGCCGCATACCTCACAAGCTCGCCCACATCGATTTGTGAAGGCGGTCCCTCGGGAAGCCTTCCGAATTGCGCAAAGCTACGCGCTGTGCGCTCCAGTCGCTCAGTCTCTGTCGCGAGAACTTCTACGGTGTCCGCGAGTTCCGGAGCTACCCCGCGCCGAAGCCGGTCGATTGCAAATCGGATCGGTGTGAGCGGATTCTTCAGCTCGTGCGCCACCTGGCGCGCGCTCTCTCGAAATGCTCGAAGTCGCTCCGCTTCGACAGCGCGCTGGCGACCAAGGTCCAGTGCAACAGCTGCCATCTTGAGCCGCTGTCTCAATATTTCGAACTCAGGCGCTCCTCGCCGTCGCGGCGTTGTCGGGAGTTGTTCGCCCCTTCGGATGATCTCGGTCCAGTCCACCAATTCGTCGATCGGGCGACTCAGCTGTCTGCTCAGGTGCCCAGCGACTCGCGATGCCCCAAATCCAATTGCGACTAGCACGATGATCGATGATACTACTACTACACCAGCTCCTCGGCGCACCAGATAGTTGAACCGCTCAGCCTGCTCCAGGGAAGCGCCAAGCTCGCGCTCGTGTTCGTTGAAAGCCGCACGCTGCGCCCGCGTGAGCGGAGCCGTTTTTGCGGCCGCGATCGCGCGACGACCCGTCGCCGCTACGCTATCCCAGCCAGCTCGTCCGGTCACTATCGGAAGCGCGCTCCCGAGCGTGATGCCCCAGAGGACGGTCAGCAAAGCCGCCGGCACCAGCGCGAAAAGGGACAGGATCACAAACAGGCGCGTACGGTAGTGCAGTTGCTTCGCGGGCATGTATTAGTAAATTACAAGGGATTACGCGACTTCGAGGATCCGCTGCCACGGCACCGGCACCTGAAGTCGCGCGGAGTTGAAAACTTAAAACCGAACGTATGCCACCTCGTCACATCCGGACCCCGGTTGCCGCTCGCGGCCCGGTAGCTCC
>JBDTAB010000164.1:0-8788 GCA_039924865.1 Gemmatimonadaceae bacterium
GCCCCCACCAGAGTAGCCATCGGGTGCACCCCGGACACTCGGCGATAGACCAACGGTCGGATCACATTGTCGATGTTCGATGTGATAATCCCCCCGATGAGGCCAAGCGCCAAAGCGGCACCGTATCGGTGGCCGGCGACCAGAACGAGCACGCCGGGCACCCAGACGAGGGCGCTGCCCAGAATGGGGAAGATGGAAGCGACAGCGGTAGCCGTCCCCCAGACGACCGGGTTCGGCAGACCCAGGAGCCAGAATGCGGCGCCCACCGTGGTGCCTTGTGCGATTCCAGTGGCGGCCATGCCCAGGAGCGTTGCCTGTGTCACGAGGCCGAAACGCTCGCGCAATGCGTCTGCACCTGCAGCCGAGAACGGAATGAGCGGACGCACTCGGTCCCACACAACGTCTGCGGACTGGAGGAGATAGTAGAGGCCGACTACCGCGAGGAGCAGATTGAGGACCGCGCGCGTGACACCTCCCACGACCGTCAGTGCCTGACGGGAGGCCCATGTCCCCAGTATTTCGCCGATGCGGGAGAGTTGTGCGCCCAGGTCCAACGGGCCGACGCGCAGGGTCGAAAGTCGCGCAAAGGTCTCACTGCTGGCGAGGCGGGCAAATGCGTCCGGTGCCTGTGCAATCGCGACCGCGCCCAGCCAGACCGCTGGCAGAACGAGTAGCAAGGCCGCGCCTACCGTAACGATGAGGGCCGCCCACGATTTTCCCATGCGTGACACGATCTTGCGGTAGACGGGCACGCTCACCACGTACAGCACCGCCGCACCGAGAAGTCCGGGAAGAAATGGGCCGGCGCCGTATAGAATACCGGCGGCCAGCAGCGCGATGAGGACTTTCGCGCGCGTTCGTGACGAACCGGAACGATCGAGTGATTCTTCCCGCTGGGGTTCGGTCAAAGCGTTTCGAGTAGAGGGCCGATGCCTGGAGCGAACCTTCAAGATACCATAACAACTCGGTTTGGGCGAAACGCGGCATGACCCTCCCGCGCTCGGGTGGGCCATGCGAGATTGATGGATGCGGGTGGTAGCTCAGAGAGTGTCGCGCGCGTCGGTGCGCATTGACGGCGTTGTCGTGGGCGAAGTCGGCAACGGGCTCATGCTGCTCGTTGGTTTCACGCACGACGATACAAGTCGAGAGGTGATCTGGATGACGGAGAAGTTGCTCGGCCTCCGCATCTTTTCGGACGACGACGGGAAAATGAATCGCTCGGTGACTGATGTCGGCGGCTCGATCCTCGTCGTGTCGCAATTCACTCTCTATGGTGACGCACGGAAGGGGCGTCGACCGTCGTTCGTGGGCGCGGCGCGGCCAGAAATCGCGATCCCGCTTTACCGGGAGTTTCTCTCGACGCTCGCGAGTAGCGGCACACGAATCGCCGCCGGCGAGTTCGGGGCTGACATGAAGGTGGATCTCGTGAACGACGGGCCCGTAACACTCGTGCTGGAGCGAGAAGCCACCACAGCGGATTAACGAGCCGCAGACGGTACCTGGTTACCCAAACTCGGCGCCCCGGTAGACGGCTGTCGCTGGATGGCGTAACGTAATTGCATGAAGACCACCAGATTCTCGTTTGGCGCCGGAACCATCGTCGCATCCGCGATTGCCTTGGCAATCGCGACGCCGTGCACCATGCCAGCGCAGCGGCCCTCGGTCTCCCGAAACGTGCACCAGTACGTGAGCGTCGATACAACGATCGTAGCTCTTACGCACGTTCGTGTGATCGATGGCACCGGCGCACCTGCTCGGGCCGATCAGACACTGATTCTGCGCGATGGCAAGATCGCGGAAATCGGAAGTGCGTCATCGATCACCACTCCGGCTGGGGCGCAGATCATCGACCTCACCGGAAAGTCAGTGATTCCGGGGCTGGTGATGATGCACGAGCATCTCTTCTATCCCACCGGACCGGGAGTATACGGAAACACGGCGGAGAGTTTCACCCGATTGTATCTCGCAGGCGGTGTGACATCGATGCGCACTGGCGGCAACATGAACGGATACGGCGAGATCAATATCGCTGCCGCAATCAAGCGCGGCGAAAAGCCTGGACCGTGGATCGACGCAACTGCGCCGTATCTACAGGGCCCAGGACTGGACATCGGTCAGCTGTATGTGCTCAAGAACTCCGCCGATGCGCGTCGCATGGTGAACTTCTGGGCTGATGCAGGCGCGACATCGTTCAAGGCGTACATGAACATCACGCGCGCCGAACTCCGGGCGGCCGCGGGCGAAGCGCACAAGCGCGGTCTCAAGATCACCGGGCATCTCTGTTCGGTCACGTATCGCGAGGCAGCCGCGGCGGGAATCGACAATCTGGAGCACGGTTTCTTTGTATCAACTGATTTTGATACGTCGAAGAAACCCGATGTATGTCCTGGGCAGGCCGCTGGAATGGCGTCCATGGCGGCGGTGGATCCGAACAGCGCGGAGTTCAAATCGCTCGTCTCGGACCTGATCGCGCACAACGTAGCCATCACCTCGACGCTGACTGTCTTCGAAACGTTCACACCGGGGCAGCCGATGCCGCCCGGGCTGGACGTACTGGACCCTATTCTCAAACAAAGGTTCGAGAAGTTTTATGCGGGAGTGCAGGCGAACAAACAACCATCGATATTCTCGACACTTTTTGCGAAGGATCGTGCGATGGAAATTCAATTCGTGCGCGCTGGCGGATTGCTGATAGCCGGGACCGATCCCACAGGCGCCGGAGGCGTGATCCCAGGCTACTCGAATCAGCGTCAGGTCGAACTGCTCGTCGGCAGTGGCTTCACACCACTGGAAGCGATCAAGATCTGCACTTTGAATGGTGCGACTTACATGGGCCGCGCCAACGTGACCGGATCGATAACGAAGGGCAAGCAGGCAGATTTGGTCGTCATTGACGGAGATCCTTCGACCAACATTTCTGATATTCAGAAGGTAGAGACGGTATTTCGCCAGGGGATTGGGTACGATCCTGCCAAGCTGATCGCGTCGGTCAAGGGACAGGTTGGGCTCTACTAAATGACAGAGATCCGGTGTGTCCTCGCGTCCGCGTCACCGCGACGACGTGAGTTGCTGAATCTCGTCGGGATCGCGCACGTCGTCGATCCGGCGGATATAGACGAATCGACTGGTGTCTCCGAGATCCCGGCTGCATATGCTGAACGCGTCGCGCGCGACAAGGCGTTGAAGGTCGCAGTGCGGCATCCCGACGCACTCGTCATTGCAGCTGATACGGTCGTGGTACTACGCGAGCGGTTGATGGGTAAGCCGCGTAGCGAAGCGGACGCGTACGAAATGCTTTCTGCGCTTAGCGGCGAGACTCACACCGTGTTGACGGGCATGGCATGCGCGTTGCACGGAGAACTGACTTCGTCGGTCGAAGATGTATCCGTAACGTTTCGGAAACTCACCAGCGAGGAGATCCACGAATACGTAGCGACCGGCGAGCCGATGGATAAGGCGGGCTCGTACGGAATCCAGGGCTACGGCGCGACGATAGTACAACGCATTGATGGTGACTACTTCGCGGTGATGGGGCTGTCGCTGGTGCGCTTGGTCGATCTGATGCAACGATTGGGCGTTCACTACCACTTTGGTAGCGCGATGCTCGGCGCCAATGCGCGCTCCGCGGCCGGGCTCGGTTAGGGTTTCAGCGCGGCAGTTCTGAGTAGCGCTCGCGCCACACTTCGACGCGCTTCAAAACGTCGTCGACAGTGATGCGCGGCATCCGGCCCGGTCTGTTCTCCATCGTTGGTACATAGATTTCGCCGTCATCCGCGTACGCATCAATCATCAGATCGTGAAAACGACGATACGGACCCGTGCGCTTCGGGTTGGTGTAACCGAGCAACGAGATGGCTGGCCGGTTCATCGCCACGGCCATGTGCAGTGGGCCGGTGTCTGGTGCAAGAACCAGAGCCGACGCGTCGAGCATACTGATGAGTTTCCTCAATCCGCTGCCCAGCTCCGATAACACGGGTACAGATGCGCGCTCCTTGATGATTCGCTCCGCGTCGAGTTCACGCGCCGAGCGGCCGCCAACGAGCACCGGTTGCAATCCAAAGTCATTGTAGAGCGCGTCGCAGACTGCTGCCCACCGCTCTGGGAGCCAATCCTTCTCGGGCTTGCTCGTCGCGACCACAATGGCCGCCACCGGTCGTTCGAAGCGGGTTATCCACTCCGACTGCCAAGGGCGCTCCGCCGCCCATGGACCGATATTCCATTCAAGCGGCGAATAAGGCACTTCCAGGTATTCGAGGAATTCCAGGTACTGATCCTGAACGTGCTGGATCGGATGCGGCGGAATCTTGCGGTTCGTGAAGAGCCAGTTGAGATCACGCGCCCGTTTCCGGTCGAAGCCGAGCTTGACAGTTGCGTCGGCGAGTGCGGTAACAATCCCGGCCTTGAAGTAGACCTGCAAGTCGATGAGTAGATCGAACTTGTGCTTCCGAAGCCTCGATCCCACATCGGTAAATGCGCGCGGGCCGAGCGAGCGGTCAAACTCAATTATCTCATCGACGCATGGATGGCCGCGGACCATCGTTGCGGGCATGGGTTGAAGAATCCACGTAATGGTGCATTCGGGACGCTGTCGTTTCAGTGCGGTAACGAGCGGTAGAGCATGTACGACATCGCCGGCGGCGGACATCAGCATCATGCATATTCTGTCCATCCTCACATCTGTTCTACTCACGCGGGTTGTGCCGCCGCGGCAATGGTGAGGTATGATATGTCGTCGTCGGACAGCGCGTTGGAGCGTGGCGCGAGTTTCGTGCGCCACTGTTTGAGAGATCTCAGCAAGCGTGCGATATTTGCGCGCGCGACGAGCGGATCGCCCGGAACGTGAAAGTGTACGCGATCTACATCGAGGATATGTGCCACATATCCCGCCTCGCCCGCTGTGATGAGTACGTTCTTCAAGTTGAGGTCGGGGTGTTGTGCACCGGCCGCGGTAAGTCGTGACAGAAGCCGACCCACGGCGTCGAGGATTGCCTGGCGTTGCGGGTCGTTGCGCACGTCGCCGAAAACCGCTGAAAGGTCGGCACCACCCTCGATGAATCGCGTGACGACGTCAGCCCGTCGGAATATGCCGCCCGCGGGATAGGTCCCGACGGCGAGTACCTCAGGCGTAGGCACGCCGCCCAGGCGTAGCCGGAACGCAGCGGTGAGCTCACGCGCGACACGAGTCGGCGGGAAGAAGCGATCATGCAGTACCTTGCCGATGATGCCACCGCGCATGACGTGGCGGACGGCGACTCGGCCCGAAAGAGGTGGTAGCGAGATCGCGTAGACAGGCGCCCGGCCGTGAAATACGAGCGCGTCCGGGTCCTTCGCCGCGTAGGAATAGAGTGTTTCGTGTTCGAGAATCTCGCGTGCGATGGGCGCGAGTGCGCTGGCGACGAGCATGTTGGCTCCCCCCACTCCCACGTGCTCGTATCCCGTGATCGGAATCATTGCAGTGGCCATCACGCGGTTCTCGACACTGCGCGATCTCGCGCAAACTGGGCTTCGTGAACCTGTGCGATTGCGGTCAGAACGGCCCGTGCCTTGTTCTCAGTTTCGCGCCACTCCATTTCAGGCACCGAATCTGCGACGATCCCGGCGCCGGCCTGTGCCGAGGCGATGCCATTCGCGATCACGCATGTGCGAATGGTGATTGCAAGATCGATGCGCTCACCGCCCCAGGCGATGTAACCCACCGCACCCGCGTAAGCACCACGCCGCTCCGGTTCCAGTTCGTCGATGATCTGCATCGCACGTACTTTCGGTGCGCCGGTCATCGTTCCCGCGGGGAATGTGGCGCGCAGCACATCTGCAACGCCAACATCCGGGCGTACGCGACCATCGACCTGGCTCACGATGTGGAGCACGTGTGAGTATTTCTCCACGCACATGAAATCACTCACGGTGACTGTCCCGTATTCAGCGAGTCGCCCAACATCGTTTCGCCCCAGATCCACGAGCATCACGTGCTCGGCGCGTTCCTTTTCATCGGCCAGCAATTCGGCAGTCATCGCTTTGTCCGCTTCCGGCGTCTTTCCACGAGGTCGCGTTCCGGCGATCGGGCGAACCGTGACCTGACGATTCGCGAGGCGCACGAGCAGTTCCGGTGAGCTGCCCACGAGTTCGGTTCCGTCAAGGTCCAGGTGATACATGTACGGCGACGGATTCAGTGCGCGCAGCGCGCGGTAGAGATCGCTGCTGTCAAAGTCATGCTCGACGTCGATGCGTCGCGCGAGAAGGCACTGGAATACGTCACCTGCGCGGATGTATTCCTTGATGCGCTCGACATCGGTGATGAACCGGTCATGTTCATAATTGGAGACCCCCGGTGTTTCCGTTGTCGCGGAACCTAGCGCCAGCGGCTCGAGCGGAGAAGGATCCAGCAGGCGCGCCGAGAGTACGTCGAGCTCGCCGTCTGCCGCATCGTACAGGGATCGGAGAGCGGAATCGCTCGCGCCTTGAGGAATTGGGACCGAGATGATGAGTCGCGCGAGCGATCGGAAATTATCGAGTACCACGATGCCGCGGGTGAGCACGAACAACGCGTCGGGGATGTCGAGTTCTCTCTTCGGGGCATTCGGGAGTGATTCGATCGCGCGCACAACGTCGTATCCCAGATAACCGACCGCTCCACCCCAGAATGCGCCGAGTTCGGGGACGGACGCCGGCTTGTACTCAAGAACGATTCGTTCAAGGTCCGCGAGCGGGTCGCCAACTTCGCGTTTCTGATACCAGCCCGCTTCTGGCGACCAGTCCGAAACCACGCCATCCGTGAGCGACCACGCCGTGCGCGGCTCGGTGCCCATGAAGGTATAGCGCGACCATGTCTCGCTCCCTGCGGGGGCTGATTCCAGAAGAAAGGCATAGCCACCTCGTCTCAGCTTGGCGAATGCGGAAACGGGGGTGTCGATATCCAGAAGCACGTCGCGCCAGACCGGAACGAGGCCCGCTGAGGCTGCGTACGCTTTGAAACCGTCGAAATCCATGCGTTAAGTTGAGGGATGAAGCGCACCATGACAACGGGGCTCGTGATTCTTCTGGCTCCCGTCGCCATCTTTGCCCAGGGTTGGAACTCGCCGCGCGCCGAAAGCCTCGCGACCCACGCGGCGACCGTCCGGGCGGCGCAACTCGCGGATAGCGGACTCAAGACGTACAAGGCTGAGGCGCGTGGGTATCTCACCTTCCTGGCCCAGCTTGGGAAAGGCTTTCCGGATCCTCCCAAGATAGTCCGCGCCGATCAGGTAGCCTCCGATATCTACTGGCAGGCGCCGGGCTCGAGCAAGCAGTTGATCAAGGGTCGCCGCGATACTTTGCTCCTGCCGACCGACATCAATTATCACCGGGATCATCTGGGGATCGTCCAGAACAACTTTCCCAGCATCATAAGGATAGGGGACGGCGACGAGGTGCGAGACGTTCCGCACCCTCTGTCGGCGGCCGGCCTTCGAGACTACGACTTCGCCATCGGAGACTCGCTCCAGATCAGGCTCGGCGATCGCACGTTGGATGTGGTGCAGCTCCGCTTTCGACCAAAGGATCAGAAGGCTGCGCGCGCGATTGGATCGGCCTATATAGATCGGGGCAGCGGCGCGGTGGTGCGCATGGCGATCGGCTTCACTCGCGCAGCGCTCATGGATCCTGATCTCGAAGACCTGTCGGTCATTCTCGAGAGCGGGTTGATAGATGGCAGATACTGGCTGCCCCGTCGGCAGGAAATCGAGATACGGCGCACCGGAACATGGCTCGACTATCCGGCCCGCGGTATCATCCGCGGTCGCTGGGATATTGATGATTACGAAGTGAATGTTCCGGTAGCCGCCGTATTCGACGCGGGCCCGGAGATCGAAGCGGCACGCGGTGCCAAAGTCACGCGCGATGGGTTGATAACCACGAAGAACTTCAAGTTCAGTGGCTCGGTTCTGGATTCAATACCATCCGACGTTCAATCATTCGCGAGCACTGATGTCGCGAAGCTGCACGAAGAGGTCGGCTCGCTTGTGCGCGCGCAGTCGGTGGAACGCGCACAGGCGTTGGCACTTTCTGGATCGTCGGTGTCGCAATTCGTACATGTAAATCGTGTTGAAGGCATTGCGCTCGGCGGCGGCATGCACCTTCAGGCGATGCCGCGCATTGCGGTGAATGCCGGCGTTGGTTACGGATTTTCCGATCGCGCGTGGAAACCGCACGCTGGCGTTACGTACACTTCAGCCAGCGGCGCGAGCGTCAATGTGTCGGCTTACCGAACACTGCACGATGTGTCTGTGGTCGCCGAGCGATCGGGACTCGTGAACAGTTTCGCCGCGCAGGAATACGGTAGCGATTATACCGGCCTCTTCAGCGCGCGCGGTGGGTCGCTCACGCTGTCGGCGCCTACAGGCATGACGATACGACCGTCGCTTGAGTTTGCAGTCGAGAATCAGGGAATGGTGGGCGTTCATGGCGAGCCGGCCGCTGGTCATTACGAACCAGCGCAGCCTGCCACAGGACTGCGCGAGGCACGTGCGACGCTCAACCTCGACGCCCCAAGATTCGATTTGTTCGGCATGAGTTCGACGGCTTCTTTGTCTTTGTCGGCGGTGCGCGATCGCGATAACGCAGGCGCCGGGCTCACGTCAGAACTGGGAAAGGGAATTGGTACTCTTTCCGGTGCTCGAAGCTTTGGAACGGGCCAGTTGGCAATATCGTTTCTCGCTGCCGGTATCACGAACGCGCCGCGGATCGCTCCGCAGCAACTGATCGCGCTTGGCGGCCCGGTGAGCGCTCCGGGCTATGCATTTCATTCGCTCGT
>JBDTAB010000165.1:0-43036 GCA_039924865.1 Gemmatimonadaceae bacterium
ACCGTACGGGTCACCTCGACCAGGCACTTGCGACATTCCAGCTTGACCGACCCGGAAAAGCGGCCGCTGAAGTAGAAGCGGCCGTCACCGGCACTGGAAAACCGCCCTTCGACGTGAACCGTTTCCAACGGAAGCGGATCGGCCGAATTCCAGATGGGATCGTCGACCGAGAGGTCAGAATTGACCTGAGCGGCCGTCGACTCCAATGTTCGGATGTCGAAGGACAGCATAGCCATTGAAGATAGCCGGACGGAACCAGTAGAGCAACGGTTTGCTACACGACGAATCTGGGTTTTCCCGCCGAAGGCGCCTCCGCGAGGACAGAACCCGCGCTGCCTCAGTCGTGCCCGGGCACCGGTCTCAGTGAATCCAGCCCGGCTTGCGCAATCAGGCCGCGGTACTGGTTCAGGAGGCGCGAAAGAACACTTTCCGCCGCCGGATCGCTACGGGCGAGTGACGTGATTACGGCGTCTCGCTGATTGATTACCAACCCTGCGGAAGGAGTTGTCGCCGAATCGAACCCGGGCGCCAGACGGTTCTGCAATCGGGCGAAGAAATCGCTCGCACGCTGGCGGCTCAGTTCGAATTTGCCTTCCTGCGCGTCAATCACGGCGCCGCTGAGTAGAGCCTCCAGTCGAGCACCCTCGAGTGCTCGCTCGGCATAGGCGGCTCGCTGTTCGTTCTGCTGGGCGCGGACGTATTGCCACGCGAAACCTATGACGAAGGCGACTACGACGGCGATGGCTGCAAACAGGAACGCGCGCGCGTTCCTCTTCATGAGGTAATCTCGCCTGACGCCTTCCTCGGAAGAATTGTCCATCGGGAGCGCGTGGATTGAAGATGACAGGATGTGAGATCGCTGCGATCCGAATATTCAGCCAGTTCGGTAGCGACCGGGTCGTTGTGATCCGTACGGGGCGAGAATCATGCCGTTGGGTGGCTACCTACCGCGTATCGTCAATGGGAGCTGGGCGAAGGCTGGATGCTTGTCAGTTCCGTCCAACTGAAAAATCAGCAGATAGTCACCGCGCGCAAGATTGACCGTCATCGTAGCTTGCTTGCCCGCGTAGATGCTACTGACGCCGCCGAGGGCCTCGGCGGCGGGTGCAACGGTGTTCCGATGCGTGAACCACGCGAGCGCGTCGCGCGCCGAACGGCCCGGACGGAGCTTGAGAATCTGGAAGTCCTGCGGGGCTGGATTACTGCTTGCGACGCGAAGCGTGTGCACTCCGGGCTTGAGTCTGGGGCCGTTCATCCGGATGTGCTTGTGCGAGAGCGTGACGACGCCATCTACAAACCCGGCCGTCCCCGTGTCCGTCGACGGGACAACGTCGAACGAACCCACCATTCCGCGCTGCACGTGCCGGGAGCCATCGGCCGATTGCACGAAGCACGCTGCGACGTACTTGCCTGCCGGCAAGTACGAAGTCACGACGCCCGTGTCACCGCGGCTCACGACGTCCACTCCGGGCCAGAATTTGGTTTCGGCTGGCAGGCGCTGATGTACGAGAGAGTCGATGAATGCCGAAGTCGTGTAGCCCTCCGGTACGCTTGCGATCGACAGCATGTGCGTTTCCTGCCCTGTGTTCGTCAGGCGGAATGTCAGCCATCCGGCCGGAGCGTGGAGCGGCAGGTTGGTGAACGCATAGTCTTTGGCGCCAATGGTGTAATCGCGAATGCCAGACGAGACCGATACGGCAGAATCGGATCCCGCGGCGGCGTGGCGTCCCGACCCGGCCACACGGCTCGATTTCTCGCAAGCGTGCAATGCGAGTGGTAGCATGAGGAACGATACGATCCGGCGACGGCTAAGCATTTGCATTCTCCAGAGTATGACAATGCGGGACAGCGCGTACGATCCAGCTCATCGGCGCGAAAGAGATACGATTGATTCGAGATGCGGCCGTGATATCCCCCGGAATGGAATGGCCTGACCTCGTGTATGATGCGGAGCCAGGCCATTTCAGTTCAGTCAATGCGCGGCTTATCGCGCCCTGATAACCTCGCTCTCCGGAAAAAAGAAGCGTGCTTCACGTGTCGCGTTCTCGTCCGAATCCGAAGCATGAATCGCGTTGCGTTCCTTGGATTCGGCGAACAGCTTGCGCACCGTTCCGGCCGCGGCTTCTGCCGGGTCTGTTGCGCCAATCGCAGTGCGAAGTGCGGCGACCGCATCTGCTTTCTCCAATATCATCGGCATGGACGGCCCGGATGTCATGAAGCTGCAGAGCGACGAATAAAACGGCCTTTCGCGGTGGACTGCGTAAAACTCGCCCGCCTCCGCGTCCGTGAGATGCATGACCCGTGACGCGCGAACCCTGAAACCCTGCTGCTCGAGGTGGGCGATGACCTTGCCGGCTTTTCCCGAGTTGAACGCGTCGGGCTTGATGATGGTGAGTGTGTAATCGCCAGCCATTTACTTCATTCTCTCCTTTAGAAGTCCAACGACATCGATCGGACGCTTGGCGACGCCAAGTCCGTGTTCCTCGAACGCCTGCATCTTTTCGATTGCTGTGCCGGACGAGCCGGAGATGATTGCACCGGCGTGTCCCATACGACGGCCTGGCGGCGCGGTCTGACCCGCAATGAACCCGACGACGGGCTTGGTCATCTTCTCCTTCACGAACTTGGCGGCTTCCTGTTCATCGGTGCCACCGATCTCGCCGATCATGACAACGGCAACGGTGTCGGGATCTCTCTCGAACGCGGAGAGACAGTCGATGAAGTTGGTACCATTGATGGGATCGCCGCCGATTCCAACGCATGTGGTCTGGCCGAGGCCGGCGCGCGTCATCTGATACACGAGCTCATAAGTGAGCGTGCCCGAGCGGCTCACGAGACCGACGGGACCTGGTGTGCAAATGCTGCCCGGGATAATTCCGACTTTTGATTTGCCTGGGGATATTAGTCCTGGGCAGTTTGGTCCGAGCAAACGCACGCCTTTCTCTTTCATGAATGGATACACGAACGTCATGTCGAGAACCGCAACCCCTTCTGTAATGCAGACAACGAGCTCTATTCCGGCGTCGGCGGCTTCCATCATCGCATCGGACGCACCCATGGGCGGAACGTAGATCACGCTGGTGTTCGCACCCGTCTCGCGCACGGCTTCGTAAACCGTATTGAACACGGGAACCTTGCCTTCGAACTTCTGACCTCCCTTGCCCGGTGTTACTCCCGACACGACGTGCGTGCCGTACTCCATCATCTGCTTGGTGTGGAATGATCCATCGCGGCCGGTAATCCCCTGGACCACAAGCTTCGTGTTGTCATCGATGAAGATGCTCATGCTGCCTTCCCTGTGGCGAGCGCGACAGCTTTTTTCACTGCTTCATCCATATCGGTCATTGCACTAAATCCATTCTCTGTAAGAATCTTCACCGCTATCTCTTCGTTGGTGCCTGTGAGGCGAATGACGATCGGAACCTTGAGCGGGTTGGCCTTCGTGGCCGTGACGATACCGTTGGCAACGTCGTCGGTGCGTGTGATGCCACCGAAGATGTTGAACAGGATCGCCTTTACGTTCTTATCGCTCGTAATGATGCGGAGCGCATTAACGACCTTCTCCGGGTTACTCGATCCGCCGATGTCCAGAAAGTTGGCGGGATCGCCGCCGTAGTACTTGACGAGATCCATTGTTGCCATCGCGAGTCCGGCACCATTCACCACGCACCCGACGTTCCCGTCGAGCTTGATGAAGGTGAGGTTGGCTTTTCGTGCTGCTACTTCACTCGAGTCCTCCGACGAATCATCACGGAGCGCGGCGATACTTGGCTTGCGACCGAGCTCGTTGTCATCGATTACCATCTTTGCGTCGAGCGCGAGCACTTCGCCAGAGGATGTTGTGACGAGCGGATTGATTTCTGCGAGTGATGCACCGCTATCCATGAACGCGTGATACAGATCCTGCATGATCTTCGCAGCGGCACGAACCTGCTTGATGTCGTTGTAAAGGAAGAACCCAAGTTCCATCGCCTGGTACCCACGAAGCCCGTACCGCGAGTCGATTGGAAGGCGCATGATCTTCTCAGGTGTCGTTGCTGCGACCTCCTCGATATCAATGCCACCGGCGGGGCTCACCATGAATACAGGCTTCTTTGACACCCGGTCCAGAATGATTCAAGCGTATGCTTCGGTCGCTATGTCAGCGGCCGGGGTGACGAGAACTTTCTCGACCGTTATGCCCTTGATCTTCATACCGAGGATTTTGGACGCGACCTGCTTCGCTTCGTCTGCGGACTTCGCGAGCTTGACTCCGCCCGCCTTGCCGCGGCCGCCGGCGTGCACCTGCGCCTTGACGACGACTGTGCCGCCGAAGTGGCGCGCGATTTCTCCGGCCTCCTCGGCGGTCGTGGCTACGTCGCCGGGGGGAATTGGCACCCCGTGCGCGCGAAAAATCTCTTTCGCCTGATATTCGTGGATATTCACTTTGGCTCCGGTAAAAGCCCGGCCAGAGGCCAGGCGCATCTAGGCGAGAACGATCTCCGTTCCCGCGCGTCCCGCTACGGCGTCGCTGCCGCGCGAAAGCTCTGTAATAATGGCACGGCCGCCCGTCTGGCGCACGTATTTCGCCGCAGCGCGGACTTTTGGAGCCATGCTTCCCTCTCCAAACGCCCGTTCCCGGTCGAGGCTCTCAACTTCGGGCACCGTTATACGCCGTAGCGGACGCTGGGTGGGCTTGCCCCAGTCGGCGTAGACCGCATCGACATCGGTGAGGATCATGAAGAGGTCCGCGCCGACCCCGGCCGCGAGCCGAGCCGCCGCGAGGTCCTTGTCAATGACGCAGTCAACCCCTTCAAGGGCGCCGGTCCTGTCTGCGTACACGGGGATCCCACCGCCGCCGCACGCAACTACAAGAACGCCTTCAGAGAGCAAAGATTGAATCACGGGCTGCTCATGTACTTCGATGGGTGTCGGGCTGCCGACGATGCGCCGCAGGCGGCCGTTGCCGTCCTTCGCGACGGCCACGTCGATCGCCTCAAGTTCAGCGGCACGCTCCGCGGTGAGTTCGTGGCCGACAAATTTGGATGGATTGGCGAGCGCGGGATCGCTTTCGGCGACCACAACCTGCGACAGCAGCGTCACAACGCGTCGGTCGCTGCCAGAAGCGCGGAGCGCGTTCTCGAGCGACTGCTGGATCATGTATCCTATCCATCCTGCCGTCGCCGCGACGAGCACGCCAAGAGGGAGCGGCTCGACGCTTCCGCGAGCTTCTTCGTTCCGCACGAGTTCGTCTCCTACCTGCGGACCGTTTCCATGGACGATGCAAACGTCCCATCCGTCGCGTGCAAGCTCGACGATGGGACTCAGGCTCTCACGCGTGTGGCGGAACTGATCAAAGATCGTTGATCGTTCCCCAGCTGGTGACAACGCATTTCCGCCAACCGCGATGACAGCGGTCTTGTGTATCCGATTCCTCAACGTGCACCTCGTATGATGATTCCCAGCGAGTCGAATGCGGAGCCGAATGCGCGGAGATTGCCGGAATCGAGCGCGGTGCGCATTCGGTCGTAGATCCGCCCAACGTTTTCGTGGAATAGCTGATCCTTCTGTGAGACAGCGCCGGATTTGACAGCCTGGGGCGGTGGCGAGATCATGGCACTGGGTAACTTCGGCACAATGTAACGGCCGGAGTTGCTGCTGAACCACGCTCGCGCAATCGGATCGAGAACGGAATCGGGGACGATGACCGTGGCCGCGGTGCCGCCGCTGACGTATGCCGTAGCGGCATGGTGGCGGTAAGTGAGACGTGTGCTGTACATCTGGTGCGGAGCACTGAGCGGATAAGTTTCGCTGGCGCTGTACAGGTCCACCAGCCACAGAATGCCCCGTGAAGTCGGGATCGCCCCTATGGTGCCGGACATCGCGAATATTGGGGCCAGTGCGTGCACGCGAGCACGTACGTCGCGTTCGCGCACGAATGCACTTTTTGCCGGCAAGTCGCCGGATAGCAGGTGTGGATTCTGTTCTGACCATGCGTGCATGAGGCGCGCGAGGCCGCTTCCCAGCCTCGGCGCGGCGATGATGTGCTGGGAGTCGGAAACCACAGCAGAGCCCGCAGCGCCAGGAAAGACGATGTCCGGCGGCCCGCCACGGATCTGGACCTCACCGGCGTTCGCAAGCAGACCGGAGTCGGCCAGGAATCGAACCGACGGCGGAATCGCTTCCGCGGGAAACGCTCGCGCAGTGAACCCCGCACGCGTCTCGGCGTACGGGCGCTCCATTGTCGCATTAGCGGGATCACTCGCGATTTGGCTGGATATCCACGGGCCGAATAGCTGCGATCCGATAGCCCCGACGATAACGACTGAAACACTCGCGAGAGAGGTCGCGGTCTGGCCCATCCAGCCCGCAACCAGCAACACCACCGCAGCACCGATGCTTACAAGTGACAGCGCAAGATATGTGGGGATCAGCCACACATGATCGATTCGAGTCAGGAGGCCGTTCACTCCACTGCCATGAACAAGCTCGCGAAATGCATCCAGTCTGAATCCCCATGCCGCGAGAAGCAGCAACAATGCACCGAGCACGCTCATGTGTCGTCGCACGTATGGAGTAACATGCACACCACGGGCGTCCCAGCTCAGGCTGGGAGTGAGTGCGTACAACGCCACCACCAGAATCGCCGTTATTGCAAACAACGCCAGGCACCACTCGTATGCGCCGATCTCCAGCGGGAGCCAGCTCACGAAATAACTAAGATCAAGCGTGAAGTAGGGGTCGGTGTCGGCAAACACAATATCCGAGCGCCACAGCGCTAGTACGGTCCACGATGGGACCGCGGCGAGGCTTACCGCCGCGATGCCGACGCTCAGGGCTCCCGTTAGCGCGCGCAGGCGCGTGGACGGGACTTCTTCACCGAACTCGACATTCGCAATTCGTTTCGGGACTATCAGCGCGGCCACCGATCTGCGTACGGCAGAGACATTGAGCCACGCGAACGCGATCCCGACCACCAACGCGACCGCGTAGATCCAAGTGGTTGCAACTACCCGTGAGTTCCACACGGATGCGGCGCCGATGTAGGTATACCACTCGCGAGTTGAATAAATGACCGCCGCCGCTCGGCCGAAGAGCAGAATAGCGGCGGCCAGGGCGAGCGCGGCGGTAAGCCGCTGGCCGCGCGTCATGCTAAGTCCGGAGGCCGCGTTGCGCGAGCCACCCCTCGATCTCTGCGCGAATGCGGTCGAGCTGCGTCTGCGTCCGTGCTTCGAACCGAAGGACTATTACGGGCTGAGTGTTCGATGCGCGGATGAGCCCCCATCCATCGGGGTACTGAATGCGGACGCCGTCAACGTCGTTGGTACTGTACAGTTCGCCGAAGTGACTGACCGCGTCGCTCACTATGTCGAATTTGACATCGTCCGGGCAGTCGACGCGAATCTCGGGAGTTGAAACGAACCGTGGGACGTCGGCCAGAAGCTCGGTTACAGACTTGCCGGCGTCGGCGACGATTCGAAGCAGCCGGGCTGCTCCGTAAAGTGCATCGTCGAAACCGTACCACCCTTCCCCAAAGTACATGTGGCCCGACATCTCACCGGCGAGAGGGGACTGCATCTCATGCATCTTCTCTTCGATGAGGGAATGACCGGTCTTCCACATCACCGGGACGCCGCCTGCCTTCGCCACGGTTTCTGGAAGCGCCTGTGAGCACTTGACATCAAAGATGATGGGTGCGTGCGCAATTCGCGACAGCACGTCGCGCGCGTACAGGATAAGGAGGTAATCTCCCCACAAAACATCGCCGTTCGGTTCGATCACGCCAATTCTGTCTGCATCGCCATCGAAGGCGATGCCGAGATCGTAGCCGCTCTTTCGCACCTCACGCACAATATCTTCCAGATTCTCCGGAACTGTTGGATCCGCATGGTGGTTTGGGAAGGTCCCGTCGCTTTCACAGAAAAGGCATGTAACTGTGACGCCGAGCTTCCTGAATAATGCGGGCGCCACCAGCGATCCGGCGCCATTGCCTGCATCAGCAACTATCCGGAGCGGGCGCGAGATTTTCCCGATACGGCCGACGACATCGTCGATGTAACGATCGATGACCGCCTCCTCGCGCACGACCCCTGCGCCAGGCAGAAACGTAGCATCAACGGCCAGTTGGTAGATACGCTGAATATCCGCACCATAGATCGACGCCTTGCGTATGCCGAGTTTGAATCCATTGTACTCTGGCGGGTTATGCGAGCCGGTGATCTGGACTCCAGCTACGACATCGAGGTTGTGCTGTGCCCAGTACGCCACCGGAGTTGGTACGACTCCAATGTCGACGACATCGACGCCGCTTTCGGTCAGGCCGGCGACCAGCTCCTGGCGGAGCGCGTCGCCACTGGGCCGATTATCGCGGCCGACGGCCACCGCTCCGATCACCCCACGTTCAGTCAGAAATGAAGCGAAGGCACGCCCGATGAGGCGTGCCACTTCTGGTGTTAGTTGAGTACCTGTAATCCCACGAATGTCGTATTCGCGAAAGATGTCGCGAATGAGAGTCACCGGTGAACGACTCCGGTAACCTGTGAAGGTCTGAGGAACGACGTGGATCTCTGTGTGAGTGATACAAGCGCACCCGGATATACGCCGAGTGCGAGCAAGAGCACTGTCGACAACCCGATAACCCAGCGCGTCGCAGCCCCAACGCTTCCAGGAGCGCTAACAGTGTTGGTGGCGCCGCGCGGCTTCATGAACATCACGAGAACGACGTACATGTAGTATCCGCACGAAATCACACTGGTGAGAACCAGTATTACGGCCAGATGCGTTTGCGGTGCGGTGGACTGCAACGCTGCCTGGAGGACGTACCACTTCGCAAAGAAGCCGGCCCCGCCGAAGATCGGGAAACCGAGTAGCGAGAGCATGCAAACCGCCATCGACACCGACAGCCACGGCCTCACATTCCACAATCCGGCGTAATCGTCGATGTTGAGGTACGGCTCGCCAGCCTGACCAAGCGCGACCACGACTCCAAACGCGCCGAACGTCGCAAGAGTATACGCAACTATGTAAAAGAGGAATGCCGAGCTTCCGAGAGCGTCGCCCGTGGTCAGAAGCACGAGAATGTAGCCAGCGTGCGCGATGCTCGAATACGCGAGCATGCGTTTGATGTCCTTGGATGCGAGCGCGACGAGGTTGCCAACGACCATGGTGGCCGCAGCGAGCCACCACATGGCGATGTGCCAGGAGTCAACGCTGGCACCGAAGGCTTCTAGAAACACTCGAATGAAGGCAGCGAACGCAGCTGCCTTCACCGCGGCAGCCATGTATGCTGTGATTGGCGTTGGGGCGCCTTCATACACGTCTGGCGCCCACATGTGAAATGGTGCGAGCGCGACCTTGAATGCAAACCCGATCAACATGAGACCAGTGCCGACATACAACAAGGCGTACGACATTACGTCACCGGCAGATATGCGCTGGCCGATGAGCGTGATGTTCGTCGTTCCGGTAGCGCCATAAACGAGGGCGATACCGTACAGGAGGAAGCCTGTGGAGAATGCACCAAGCAGGAAATACTTGATGGCACCTTCAGCGGACTTCTCACTGCGCCGGTTCATACCTGTGAGGATGTAAACCGCGATCGACATCAGCTCGATGCCCAGGAACACGATGGTGAGATCTCGTGCTGCGGCGAGGATCATCATGCCGGAGGTCGAGAACAACACCAGCACGTGCGCTTCCGCAGGGAGTATCCCCTCACGCTCGTTGTAGTCGAGCATCAGTGCGAGTGTTCCCGCTGTCGCGCCGAGCAGGATCAGATCGACTATCCAGCGGAAATTGTCCACGGCGATGACGCCTGGGCCGGCGCTCGCGTGCGCTATCATGAACCAGATGACCGCAATGGCTGACAGAGCACAGGTGATGATCCCCCATGTGCCCACTCTGCGCTGCTTTTCAGAAGACTCTCCGCCAAATGCGGCAGCGAGCATCAGTATCATCCCACCGACCATCATTATCAGGTCGGGCGTGAGCGCTGCGATCAGCTCCAACGAATGCGAAAGATCGAACGCCACTTGCTATTTCCTGCCCGTGAGGGCCGCTAGATGCGGGCCGTCACCCAACGACGCCGCAGTAACTGTCTTGACCACCTGTTCCGCTGACGCCTGCATTTTCCGCAGTATTGGAGCCGGATAGACGCCAATCCAGAGCATGCAGACGAGTAGTGGAGTGAGCAGTCCGATCTCTCGCCAGTTGAGATCGGGGATGTGCTCGTTGTCGCTGTTGTCCAGTTTGTTGTATAGCACGCGTTGAATTGCGCGCAGCAGATACCAGGCGGAGAAGATGATTCCGGCGGTCGCAAATGCTGCGAAGACAGGATATGTGCGGAACGTCCCGATCAATACGAGGAATTCACCAACGAAACCGTTCAGACCCGGCAGCCCGATACTGCTGAACGAGACGAGCGTCAGGGCCGCTGCGAACATCGGAACGACCCGCGCGATGCCGCCGTAATCGACAAGCATCCGCGTATGACGACGCTCGTACAGCATCCCAACCAGGAGGAACAGAGCGCCAGTCGAGATGCCGTGATTGATCATGACGAGGAGTGCGCCCTGAACACTCTGTACTGTGAGTGCAAAGATTCCCAGCATGACGAAGCCGAGATGACTTACCGAAGAGTACGCGACAATCTTCTTGAAGTCCGGTTGCACCATCGCAACGAGTGCACCGTACACAATGCCGACGATGGCGAGTGTGAGAATGATTGCACGCACCGTCGGATTCATGGCCGCACCAGGAAACAGCGGCAGTGCGAACCTGAGGAAACCGAAGGTTCCCATTTTCAACATGATTCCGGCCAGAATCACCGATCCAGCGGTAGGAGCCTCTGTGTGCGCGTCAGGCAGCCACGTATGGAAGGGAAAGATCGGGACCTTGACCGCGAACGCCATGAAGAACGCGCCGAAGAGCCATAACGAGGCTTTGGGTGTCAACGAACCCGACGCGATCATCGCGTCGTAGCTGAAGTTCGGGATCCCGGTCACAACATCACGGTTGTGAACGCCCATGTAGATGATCGCCACCAACATGAGCAGCGAGCCGAGGAACGTGTAAATGAAGAACTTGAGACTCGCGTAGATACGCCGCTTGCCACCCCAGATTCCGATTATCAGATACATGGGAATGAGCATCAATTCCCATGTCACGTAGAACAGGAAGAGGTCGCGCGCCAGGAAGACACCCAGCATGGCGGTGGTGAGGACTAGAAGCACCGCCAGATATGCGTGAATATTCTTCTTGATCGCTGTCCACCCGCCGAGTATCGCCAGCGGCATCGTGAGCGTCGTCAAGAACACCAACATGAGCGATATGCCATCCACGCCCAGTGAGAAACGCGCCCCCCATGATCGAATCCAGGGGTAATCGATGCCGGCCTGCCAGCCCGGTACTCCGGACTTGAACGACCACCAGAGGCCGCATGAGACGACGAACTCCACTACCAGTGTCCAGAATGCTATCTGGCGCGCCGGACCCGCGTTGGCGTCCGCATCTTCGAGCCCGTGACGGGTCGCGCCGTGCGCCCACACGAGAAGTGCGCCGACAATCGGAATGATCAGCAGAGCCGGAAGGATCCACGAGTTGTAGTGGACTCCGTTGAGGAAATCTGTCATTCGGTCGCCCTACCTGAAGGAAAAGACACTGAGGACCAAAATAGCGCCGAATACGATGCCCCACGCGTAGACACTCGTACTGCCGTTCTGAATGCGTGCACCGATCCAGCCCAATCCGCGCGCAACGGCCGCGGAGCCGTTCACGAACAGGTTATCAATGATGCCCGCGTCCAACCCGCGCCAGAGAACGTTCTTGGCGGTTGCGAAAACGGGATGCACGATCGCGCCTTCGTATATCTCATCGACATAGTACTTGTTCGCCAGCACTTTCTCGAAACCATGTTCGGCGGGCGATTCCGCCTTCGGTACCAACGATGCCGGCCTGAGCATGACTACGGCGACAACGATACCGGTTATCGCGACGAGGATGGCACCACCGAGAAGCGCGACCTCTGTGCCGTGCGACACCTCCAGCGCGACCCCGTTTGTGATTACGAGAGTAGCATGACCGACGACGGGATCGAGCCATTTGTCGAGGCCACCGACCGGTCCGAGAAATGATGCGATTGCTGGGAGGTTCATCCATCCACCGACGAGGCTGAGCGCGCCGAGCACTACGAGCGGTCCAGTCATCGTCCACGGCGCTTCCTTCATGTGGCGCTGCTCGTCCTCAGTCGCGCGACTCGGTCCGTGAAATGTGTACAGCATCAACCGCGTCATATAGACAGCGGTAAGGAGAGCCGCAAAGAGCCCGATTCCGTAAATCCATAGCAGCACGGTGTGGCCGGACATTCCGAGCCATGACGTGTTCGTAAGTATTGAATTGCCCGAGTACTCGTAAACGGACCCGAGGATCGAATCCTTGGAGAAGAAGCCTGAAAACGGCGGAATGCCCGCAATGGAGAGTGTGGCGATCCACATCATTATCCATGTGATCGGCATCGCTTTCTTGAGGCCGCCCATGTTACGCATGTCCTGCGCGTCGGCGGTGTTGCCACTGTGGTGATATGCAGCGTGCATGGTGTGGATCACCGAACCAGCTCCGAGGAACAGCAAGCCCTTGAAGAAAGCGTGCGTGGCAAGGTGAAATACGCCAGCCGTGTATGCGCCTACGCCCACGCCGATGAACATGTAGCCGAGCTGCGATACGGTGGAATACGCCAGAACCTTCTTGATGTCCCACTGCTTGACCGCGATGGTCGCAGCGAACAGTGCCGTGATCGCGCCCACCGCCGCGACAGTGAGGCACGCGATCGGTGACATCGAGAAGAGGAACGAGCTACGTGCAACGAGGTACACACCGGCCGTGACCATCGTCGCGGCATGGATGAGAGCTGATACCGGCGTCGGGCCGGCCATTGCATCCGGAAGCCATACGTAGAGAGGCAGCTGCGCGCTCTTGCCAGTGCATCCAAAAAAGAAGAAGAGGCAGATCGTGGTGACAACCGCACCACCGAACTGCAACGTGCCGGCGTTCGCGGCGACCAAGGTGAAGTCCAGCGTTCCCAGGTTCGCGAAGAGCATGAACATTCCGAGAAGCAGGCCGACGTCGCCGATGCGGTTTACCAGGAATGCCTTCTTCCCAGCATCGGCATTGATCTTGTCGCTGAACCAGAACCCGACGAGCAGGTAGGAGCACAATGACACGCCTTCCCAACCGACATACAGCAAGGCGTAATTGTCCGCGAGCACCAGCAACAGCATGAAGAACACGAACAGGTTGAGATACGAGAAAAAGCGCGCGTACCCCGGGTCTCCATCCATGTAGCCAATACTGAAGATATGGATCAGTGTGCTCACGCCAGTGACTATGAGCACCATGACCATCGATAGCTGATCCAACTGGAACGCGAAGTTGAGCTTCAGGTCACCAACTGGCATCCACTGCCAGTAGTGCTGGATGAATGGTGTGGACATGTCGACACCGCGCATCGCCATGAAGATTGCGGCCGCGAGAATGAAGGACAACAATATCACACCGGGCCCGATGATACTTACGAGGCTCGCGTATTTTGGCGGCGCGTCCGTATGGGAATCGTCACCCGCTGCGTGATGAGTTGCCGCATCTCCACCGACGCTTGCGTCGTGGCCTCCGTGCCCCATGTCCGGATCGGCGGGGCCGATGTGCGCTCTCGAAACCAGGCTGAGCGCACCATTTAGAAAGAATCCGAGTAACGGAAGCACTGGAAGCAGCCACATCCATGCCGCGATCGTGCTGGCGAGAGGGTGGCTGCTCGATAGAGCCATGCTATGCGCTTGTATCACCCTTTCATCACGTTGATGTTGCGAAGGTCGACCGTCTGTCGGTGACGGAAGATCGAGATAATGATCGCAAGGCCGACGGCAGCTTCCGCCGCGGCGACGGTCATCACGAAGAGCACGAACACCTGCCCGGCCATTCCGTAATAGCGGGATAGTGCCACGAACGTAAGGTTCACGGCGTTGAGCATCAGCTCGACGCACAGGAAAATGATTATCGCGTTACGTCGCGTGAGGACGCCAATCACCCCGATCACAAACAATACCGCCGAAAGAGCAAGCGATTCAGCGAGCACGTGTCGGCTCCTTTCGTCCGAGAATCACGGCGCCAGCTATCGCAACGAGCAGTAACACGCTCGTCAGCTCGAACGCCAGCGAGTAGTCCTGATAAAGCGGCTTGGCGATTGCACCGACGGCGCCGTACTTCGTCAGCTGATGCCCGAGGAAATCACGTCCCACGACAAACTTTCCGGCGGGGATGCCGGTGCGCGAAAGCACACCTACCTCGGCTAGCAACACCAGCCCAACCAGGCCGGCAAGCAGCTTCCCCCAAATACCACGAACGTCCGTGATGTCCGATGCTTCACCCAGATTCAGCAGCATGATGACGAACAGGAAGATGACCATTATCGCACCCGCATACAGCAACACCTGCATCGCCGCGATGAATTGCGCATCGAGCATCACATACTCGGCGGCCAGACAGAACATCACCACTATGAGCCACATCGCCGCCGCAACCGGGCTCCGGCGCGTAACGAATGTCACCGCTGAGATGATCGCGATTATTCCGAACAGGTAGAAATGGAACTGGTAGAACAGCCCGTAATTATCCATGCTCACTCACCCTTGGGGTCGGTGGCATCCCATAGCGTCGACACTGGGTGCGTCTGAGCCATTAACCGTTCGAGATCGTAGACGTGACCTTCGCGGCTGTACTCCGAGTTCTCGTAATGCTGCCCCACGTGAATGGCATCCTCGGGGCATACTTCCTGGCAGTAACCGCAGAAGATGCAGCGGAACTCATCAATCTCGAATACGAGAGGATAGCGGTTCCCGTCCTCGTCCTCGCCGGGCACCAGCTTGATGCAATTGGATGGACAGATACTCGGGCAAAGCCCGCATGCAACGCAGCGCGCTTTACCATCTTCCTTGGTCAGCATCCGATGCGTACCGCGCCAACGCGGCGAGAGCTCCCAGCGTTGCTCGGGGTACTGGATCGTGACCTTGGGCTCGAACATCTGCTTGAGCGTCAACGCCATGCCTTGCAACGTCGCCTTTACGTAGCTCGCCTCTGCGACCGGCCGATCGACGCGCTTGACTGTAATCGCCATTATTTACCAGCTCCTTCGGTGACAGACGGAACGGCGCTACGCGCACGAAGTTTTAGTATCCGTGACTGCTGCGCTCGACCATACGCCGGACTTATCAGGCGCCCCTCATCAACCATCACGAAGAGCAGCAACAGGAGGCAAATGTTCTCGGCCAATAGAATAAAGCTGTGCTCCGGCCCCGGATTGATCCCAATGGCCTGCAGCGCGAGCAGCGTCGAAGCGATAAGAATGATGTAGCCCAGGGCTGCTGGCAGCATCACGCGCCATCCCAACGACATCAGCTGATCATATCTGAAGCGAGGTACCGTCCAACGTATCCAGATGAAGACGAAGACGAAGAACCCCGTCTTGGTCAGGAAGCAGCCAAGTGTCAGGATCGATTTGAGGAGGGTGTATGGCGCTGCATTGTCCCAGCCTGTGAACGGGATATCCCAGCCGCCCAGAAACAGGGTTGACATGAATGCACTCGCGGTCACCATGTTCGCGTACTCGGCGATGAAGAACAGTGAGAACTTCATCGCGCTGTATTCTGTGTGGTAGCCAGCTACCAGCTCCGACTCGGCTTCTGGAAGGTCGAACGGTACCCGGTTTGTCTCCGCCAACGATGCGACGAAGAAGATGATGAACGCGATCGTAAGATTGAACACGTTCCACATGCTGTGCGCCTGCTGCCGGATGATCTGGCTCATTGTAACGTTGCCAGCGAGCAGGATCACGGGGATCGTCGACATGCCGAGCGCCACTTCGTAAGACACCATCTGCGCGCTCGATCTCAGCCCGCCGAGGAACGAATACTTGTTGTTGGACGCCCAGCCTGCGAGTACGATGCCGTAAACGCCGAGGGACGCGATCGCGAGGATGAAGAGGAAGCCTATCGGTAGATCGGTGACGACGAGATCTACGCGTCCCCATGGGGTCGGCACTGGCGATCCGAACGGAATGACGCTCCAGACTATCATCGCAGGAATGAAGGACAGCGCAGGTGCCATACTGAACAATGGTTGCGACGCGTTGCCCGGCTCTGTCTCTTCCTTCATGAAGTTCTTGACGCCGTCCGCGGCCGGCTGAAGCAAGCCGCTACGGCCTCCGACGCGGTTTGGTCCGTGCCGTCCCTGCATCCAGGCAGAAACCTTTCGTTCCGCCAGCGTCAGCAGCGCCGCCGCCACCATGTAAATGGTGAAGACGATAACGAGCTTGATGATCGAGAATACTATGAATGTGGTGTAGCCGGTGATCGGCGCCTGCGGATCAACAACCTGGAGCAATAGGTGCATCGGAATCACTTTGCACCCTCCGATAGAACCATTCCGCGCATACCGAGAGCGTCGTAATTCATTCCGGAGAAAGCCTGAACGTCCGTCGCCATCGCAGCGAAGACTTCACTCGCCAGGTAATACGCTTCACCCTTTCCAAGTGCCGCCAGCAGGTCGCCCACTACCCACCAGCTTGGGCGCGCCATTCCAGGCGCGGCCTTCGCTTGCATGAAGCGCTGCACTCTGCCGCGGAGATTCGTGAACGTTCCCTCCTCCTCAGCATAGTTAGCGATGGGAAGAACGACGCTCGCTGTGCGAAGGTTCTCCGCGAGCGATGTGCCGATCACAATTATCGCTGTCGGAAGTGCGAGTTGCTCTGCGGTGGCGTCGGAAAGATCAGCGTCAGCAACAATGAGAATGTCGCCTTTCGAGAGGCCGTCAAGCGGTGACGCCGTGCGGCGGAATCCTAGCGCTTCTGCACCGGTACCGTTTGCGGCGCGATCTGCACGGAGGCTGAGATCCTTGACGCCTGGAAGCGGTGCTTCCGGACCGATCTTCACCGTGTATGTGCCGACGCCGCTGCTCGCGTCGCGAAGCCTGGACAGCAAGTGTAGCGTTTCGTTTGAAAGATTTGGTGAAGCCGCGACGAACGCACGCTTACCATCGAGCAACGCTGCCGCCGCTGGTATTGCCTCTTCCCAGTCGGCTGCGCCGAGCGTCTCACCGCGGCGCATGAGCGGGACCTCGATCCGGTCCTGTCGGTTGATCCAACGGTAGTCGAGACGGCCAATGTCGCACATGAAGTACTTGTTGACGTTTTCATTGGGGCGCGGCCTCAGTCGAATCACCGCGTTGTCGCGGGTGTCGATCGAGATATTGCAACCCTGACTGCAGCCCGTGCAAATCGACGGTGCGTGATCGAGCTCCCACGCGCGCGCCTTGTTGAGTGAGTCCTTGGAGAGCAACGCACCGACAGGGCAAAGGTCGATCACATTCCCGGCCCATGCATGCGTGAGTTCCTTGCCTTCGAACTCACCGATAACCGCGCGGTCGCCGCGCTCGCTCACATTAAGCACGGTGTCCTGCGCAACTTCGTCCATGAACCGCACGCAACGGGTGCAGAGGATGCAGCGGCTGGTGGTGTACAATACGTCGCCACCAAAATCCTCGAGCGGATGAAAGCGCTTTGGATCGCGGAGGCTCGACACCGCGGGTCCTTCCTGGTACGTGAAATCCTGCAGCTGGCATTCACCCGACTTGTCGCAGATGGGACAGTCTAGCGGATGGTTGATGAGCAACATCTCGAGTACGCCCTTGCGTGCCTCGGTCGCCTTTTCTGTGTGTACGTGTACAACCTGTCCTTCGGCGGCGGCAGTCGCGCACGCAGGGGCAAGCTTGGGCGCTTTCTCGACTTCGACCAGGCACATCCTGCAGTTTCCGGCGATCGAAAGCCCGGGATGGTAGCAGTAATGCGGAATGAGAACACCGGCGTGCTTGCCGGCTTCGAGTATCGACATCCCTTCTGGAACCGAGACCGCACGACCCTCAATGGTCAGATTCACCATCTTGGGTTCCTTCACGGGAGTCGTTGGCTCAGCAGTCGTCGCCATTTACGCCACCGCCGCGGCTACAGGATGGAACTTTGGCTTCTTGATCAAGGCTTCAAACTCTGAACGGAATTTATTTATGCCGGACACAACTGGAACCGCGCAGGAGTCACTCAGCACGCAAATCGTCTTGGCCGTCATGTTATCAGCGATGCGGAACAACGTGTCGAGATCCTCGTGGGTTCCCTCGCCGTCCCGAATGCGTTCCATGATCTTGGTTGTCCACGCAGTACCCTCTCGGCATTGCGTGCACTGCGCGCAACTCTCGTGCGCAAAGAATCTCGTAGCCCGCGCGATTTGCTTCACCAGGTTCTGTTGATCGTCGAAAACGATGACGCCACCGGAACCGAGCATTGATCCCTGCTCCACGAACCCTTCGTAATCCATCTTGCTCGCTTCGGCTTCTTCCATCGTCTGGATGGGAACCGAAATTCCTCCAGGAATCACAGCCTTGAACGTGCGTCCCGGAAGCGGACCGCCGCACAGGTCGTAAAGAAAATCCTTGAAGGGAAAGCCGAGCTTTACTTCGTAGTTGCCCGGTCTCGCGATGTTGCCGCAAGCCGAGAACAGCTTGGAGCCGGTGCTCTTTGGACTCGACAGCGACATGGCCTTGTACCACTCGGCGCCGTGCACCATGATGTGCGGAACCGCCGCGAGCGTCTCGACGTTGTTGATCGTCGTCGGCTGCGCGAAAACTCCTGAGACTGCGGGAAACGGCGGCTTGATGCGCGGGTTGCCGCGCCGGCCTTCGATCGAGTTCATCATTGCGGTTTCTTCGCCGCAGATGTACGCGCCGGCACCCTTGTGAATTATGATGTCGATGCGCTTCCCCGTGCCCATCGCGTTTCCGCCGAGTATCCCAGCGTCGTAAGCCTCGCGCAGAGCCGCATGCATGCGAACCAGCGGCTCGGTGAACTCGCCACGGATGTAGATGTAAACCGTTTCCGCGCCGATTGCGTACGCGCCGACGGCGCATCCTTCGAGGAGCGCATGCGGCGTCCAGCGCATGATCTCGCGATCCTTGAACGTGCCTGGCTCCGACTCGTCGGCATTGCAGCACAGGTAATGCGGCTTGCCGTCGTCCAGTTTCATGAACGACCACTTCACGCCGGTCGGGAATCCCGCGCCGCCGCGGCCGCGGAGTCCGGAACTCTTGACGATGTCGACTATCTCGTGCGGCGTCATTCCGAGCGCCTTTTTCAGTCCCTCGTACCCGCCGCGCTTGCGCCAGCCGTCAAGGGTAGCTGCGTCCCGCTCGCCGAAGTACTTCGACAGGATCGGGGTCTCGCCCTCGTGTGATGGATGCGGATATCCCATTACTTGAGCCCTGCCAGTATCTCGGGAACACGAGCGGCGGTCACGGATTCGACCACTTCCTCATTGATCATCACCGGCGTCGCGAAACCGCACGCGCCGAGACATTCAACCTCGATAACGGTGTACATGCCATCCGCCGACGTTATGCCAAGATCGGTGCAACCGGTGTGCTGCAGGAAGGCAGCAACGACATCTTCAGCCCCGCAGATATTGCAGGGCGTGGTTGTGCAGACCTGCACCAGGTATTTCCCGACCGGGTGCGCGTTGTACATCGTGTAAAAGGTGACGATGCCCTTCACATATGCTGGCGTCACGTCGAGAATATCCGCGACCTCGGCCATCGCGTCATCGCTGATCCAGCCGCGCTCTTCCTGAACGATCCAGAGAGCGGGAAGGATGCATGCCATTTTCGTTGGGTACAGCGGGAACAGTGCATCCAGTTCCCTGCGTCGATCGCCGACGAATACGGGCGTGTATGGAGCGTCGTGGTCGTGCGTTACCGCGGTCATCGGTCGATCTCTCCCAGCACTACGTCAATGCTTGCGTTGATGGCGATCACGTCGGACAGAAGATGTCCTTCGACCATCTTCGGTATCGCCGAAAGATTTACGAACGACGGCGGCCGTATGCGCCAGCGAACCGGCTTGGCCGAACCGTCGGATACCATGTAGTAGCCCTTTTCACCGCGTGGGCTCTCGACCGCAACATACGTCTCGCCGACCGGAGGACGCGGTCCTTCCATCACCTGCTTGAAGTGATGGATCATCGATTCCATTCCGCTCGTCGCGTCTTTCTTGGACGGAAGGATGACGCGAGCGTCGTCAACGTTTATTGGGCCGTCCGGAAGCCGCTCGAGAGCCTGATTGAGAATGCGTGTCGATTGCCGCATCTCTTCCATGCGCACAAGATACCGATCGTATACATCCCCATTCACACCGACAGGAACTTCGAAGTCGTACGTTTCGTAGTCGAGATACGGGAAATCCTTTCTGACATCGTAATCCACGCCGGAAGCGCGAATCATCGAGCCCGATAGTCCGTAGTTGACGGCTTCCTGGGGGCTCATGACGCCCAGTCCCACCGTACGTCCCACCCAGATCCCGTTTCGCGTCAGGAGGACCTCGACGTCGTCCAGCACCTTGAGGAAACCGTTGAGGAAACTGCGCAGATTGTCGGTCCAGCCGTCGGGTATGTCGGCCATCAACCCACCGACACGTGTGAGGGATGTCGTCAGGCGCGCTCCCGTCCATGCCTCGAGCAGTTGATAGATCAGCTCGCGCTGGTGAAACGACCACAGGAACGGAGTGTACGCGCCAATGTCGATGGACGTCGTCCCAAGCCAAACAAGGTGCGACATCACACGCGATAGTTCGCAGGCGATTACGCGCAGCACCGTGCAGCGTTCGGTGATCTCGATTCCAAAGAGACGCTCCGCGCCCAGCGCGAACGCGACATTGTTGCCCGGAGCATTGAGGTAGTCCTCACGATCCGTCCATGGAATTATCTGATTGTACTGGCGATACTCGCCGGTTTTCTCGAAACCGCAATGCAGATAGCCGATGTGCGGAACGCAGCGCACCACGGTTTCGCCGTCGAGCTCAAGCACCAGGCGCAGCACGCCGTGTGTCGCCGGATGCTGCGGTCCGAGGTTGATGAGCATGTGCTCGCCGTCGAGCGCCGGCTCGAGCGCAAGCGGTTCCTCGAATGCTATTGCTGTCCCGCCATCGTTCGTTACGAGCGGTACACGCTGCGGCCGGCCTGATGCATCAAGGCCACTGGTGGACAACTCTACTTCTATCGTTCTCGTCTTGGTCGCCACGATTCTATTCCCCCGTCCTCTCGCCCGACGCGAGCCGGCGACGCATGTCGTCCGGAATGTCGGTGAAGGCTTCGGCGACAGTCAGTTCTTCCATTGAGTAGCGCGACTCGGGATTTGCGGCGAGCGCCTGGCGCAATTGCTCGGACCGGCTGAAGCGGCCGCGCAGCGGAAAATCTTTTCGGAGCGGGTATCCTTCCTTGTACTGCTCCCACATCAGGAGCCGACGCAGATCAGGATGGCCGGTAAAACGGATGCCGAACATGTCGTAACACTCGCGCTCGAACCAATCGGCACCGCGATAGATGCCCCAGACGCTGTCCACCTCGAGAGCAGTCCCCTTTACGAGCTCTGTCTTGACCCGAAGGAAGCGGCGATACGGTAGTGAGCGAAGATGCCACACAACTTCCATGGGCACCTCGGCTTCGCGGTACTCGATCGCAGTAAGGTCGGCGAGATAATCGTACTGCTGTGACTCGTCATCGTGGAGCCAGCGAATGATCTCTCCCACGTGCTCGCGTGCGACGAATACCGTCGTCTCGCCCCAGCCGACGGCTGAGCGAAGGATGGCATCGCCGAATTTCTGCTTGAGCGCATCAGCTGATGGATTAGCGACACCTCCGCGGTGCAGAACATTCTTCGGTGTGGTGGGCCGTGTGCCATCCGTGAGCGCACTGCCCACTGAAACGATATCGAAGGACTCGGTCTGGCCGGCCGGTAACTTGGATCCGTTCACGGTGTCGAGCGCGTCTGATTGATAGAGTTGCCGAACGGTTCCGATATCTCGTCGATAGCCGGCGGCGGAATGTAGAGTTGCGTAGTGGGATCTGGCTCCATCTCGTCGCGAAGCGCGCGGTCCGACATACGCTCATTCATGACTTTCTTCTGGAGCATCTGGATCCCGTAAAGAAGGCCCTCAGGCCGCGGCGGGCAGCCAGGCACGTAAACGTCGACCGGGATGATCGTGTCGATCCCCTGCACGACGGCATAGGTGTCGAACATGTTGCCGGTTGATGCGCAGGCACCCATTGCGATGGACCACTTTGGTTGCGCCATCTGCTGCCAGATGCGACGGATGATCGGCGCCAGCTTGAATGGCACACGTCCAGCGCAGATGAGCACGTCGGACTGACGCGGCGAGAATGACATGCGCTCCATACCGAATCGCGCGAGATCGAAATCAGCGGCAGCGGTCGCCATGAACTCGATCGCGCAGCAAGCGGTTCCGAACGGCATCGGCCAGAGCGAGTTGGCGCGGCCCCAGTTCACGAGGAAGTCCAGTCGCGTTGTCACCCAGCCGTCCTGCGATTGAGGATCGTACTCCACTCGGCTGAGGGCCTTGTCGGGCCGTGCGGTCAATCCCATGATAGAGCTCCTTTCTTCCACACGTACACGAAGCCAACGATGAGGATTGCCATGAAGATGAGCATCTCACCGAGGCCAAAGAATGATACCGATCCCGCCGCGCATAAACCGTCCACAAGCTCCGTGCTGCACGAAAGTTGCTTGAAGAACGACGCCCACGGGATCATGAACACAGTTTCGATGTCGAAAATGATGAACAGCATCGCGATCATGTAGAACGCGACGGAGAACCGTTCTCGAGCGTTGCCGATGGCCGGGATTCCGGATTCGTACGAAGCGCGCTTGACCGGAGTCGGGCGCTTTCTGATCGTGAGCGCCGAAACCCCGATGATGAGCACGGCATTCATTGCAACGAAGCCGAGCAGCAGCAGGATTGGAAAGTATTCTCGCGCCATGCCGTAATAAGGGAGAGCGGCCATGTCAGGCCAAACCGCATGTGAAATATTTCACTAATGCGTCATGCAAGATTTTAGCTTATGTTAGGACGCTTTTCAACGGAAACGATTTACTCGGAATTGAATGAGCATACAGCCAGACCGCTGGATAATCGAGCAGGCCGCCAAGGGGATGATCGAGCCGTTCGAGAACAGCCAGGTACGTTCGGGGGTCATCTCCTACGGAGTAAGCTCCTACGGCTACGACATGCGGGTGTCGAATCAGTTCAAGATCTTTACCAATGTTCTCAACTCCCTGATCGACCCCAAGGAGTTCGACCCCAAGTCTTTCGTCGAATTCGAGGGAGACGTGTGCATTGTCCCGGCCAACTCATTCGCACTGGCCTGCTCGGTCGAGTACTTCAGGATCCCGAGGGACGTGGTCACGCTCTGTGTGGGGAAATCTACGTACGCACGCTGTGGGATTATCACAAATGTAACGCCATTCGAACCGGAGTGGGAGGGGTTTGTGACACTCGAAATTTCGAATACCACGCCGCTCCCGGCCAAGATCTACGCGAACGAAGGCATCGCGCAGGTCATGTTCTTCAAGGGCGATGAGCCTCCGCTAACGTCCTACAAGGACAAGAAGGGCAAGTACCAGGGTCAGAGCGGAGTTACCCTGCCCAGGCTGTAACAGCGCGCGTTGGCGCGCAATGACGCGACCTGCGGCGCGACTACGCCTGCGCCAGCCGCGGAATTTCGGATCGCGATAAAAAAAGAGGGCGAACGGAATTTCCGCTCGCCCTCTTTGACAATCACGCTCGCGCGTCAGTGCCGAAATGCACCGAACGCGTATATGACGACGATCAACAGCAGAACCACGACAATCACCCACAGGATCGGGCTAGCTCGGCGCGATCCCACGGACGCGGGCCGGGCTTCGGGCGACAACGCATTTGGGTCGGTTCCCTCGCCCACGATATACGTTGTTTTTTCGACCGCATCGGCGCCGCCGAGGGCGGTTTCCGGATCTACGAACTTCGGGTCCGGGTGATCGTTCGTCGATTCCGTCACTACTCGGCTCCGGTTTATTCCTTGTTGGCGCCGCGCGCCACAGCGGCGAGATAGTCGTGATTCATCTGCATGATTGCGTCCAGACTGATCTCCTTTGGACACGCCTCCTGACACTCACCGAACCATGAGCAGTTTCCAAACCCTTCGAGGTCCATCTGCTCTACCATGCTTTTGACGCGACGGTCACGTTCCGGCTGCCCCTGGGGGAGCATGCCCAGGTGCGTGACCTTCGCGCCCGTGAAGAGTGACGCTGAAGCGTTGGGGCACGCTGCCACGCACGCACCGCAACCGATGCACGCCGCAGCATCCATCGCGTCATCTGCCCTGGATTTCCCAATCGGGATGTCATTTCCGTCCGGGGCGCCGCCTGTGTTGACGCCGATGTAGCCGCCGGACTGAATGATCCGATCAAACGCGCTGCGGTCAACAACGAGATCCTTGATGATCGGAAACGCCTGGGCCCGCCAAGGTTCGACGACGATCTCGTCACCATCCTTGAAGGTGCGCATGTGCAGTTGACACGTCGCGGTCGCTTTTTGCGGGCCGTGTGCGACTCCGTTGATCATCATGCCGCACGACCCGCAGATGCCTTCTCTGCAGTCGTGGTCAAATGCAATGGGTCGCTTGCCGGTAGTGATCAGTTGCTCGTTTACGACGTCGAGCATCTCAAGAAACGACATCTCCGGCGATATGTCGCTGGCCTCGTATGTCTCGTGTCTGCCGGTGTCCTTGGCGGATACCTGGCGCCAGACGTGAAGCTTGATTTTCATTATTTGTAATTCCGCTGGGAGAGGTGAATGCTCTCAAATTCAAGCGGTTCCTTGTTGAGAATCGGGGCGGCGCCTGGACCCGCATACTCCCAGGCAGCGACGTAAGCGAAGTCCGCATCGTCGCGCAATGCTTCACCATCTGGTGTCTGGCTCTCTTCGCGAAAGTGCGCGCCGCAAGACTCGGTTCTGTTGAGCGCGTCGCGAACCATCAGCTCGCCCAACTCGAGGAAGTCGGACAGGCGTCCGGCCTTCTCAAGGGCCTGATTCAACTCTGCGTCAGATCCTGGCACGTTCACATTCTTCCAGAATTCTTCGCGCAACTCGGGAACCAACTCTAGCGCCTTGCGCAGTCCAGCGTCATTTCGCGACATACCGCAAAGATCCCACAGGACACGACCCAGCTCACGATGGATCGAATTGACAGTGCGCTTGCCGTCGATCGAGAGCAGCTTGGATGTCCGCTCACTGATCTCGCGCTCTGAAGCCTTGAACTCCGGCATGTCCGTATTTACGGAATTGATACCGCCATGCGCGAGGTAATCGCCGATCGTGTACGGTATCACGAAATACCCGTCTGCGAGTCCCTGCATCAGCGCGCTCGCGCCGAGTCTGTTGGCACCGTGATCCGAGAAATTCGCCTCACCGAGCGCGTACAAACCGGGCACTGTCGTCATCAGATTGTAGTCCACCCAGAGGCCGCCCATCGTGTAGTGCGGCGCAGGATAGATGCGCATCGGGACCTTGTACGGATTCTCGGCTGTGATGCGTTCGTACATTTCGAAGAGGTTGCCATACCGTTCGGTAATTACCTGAGTGCCGAGCCTCTCGATGGCGTTGGCGAAATCCAGATAGACGCCGCGCCCGGTCTCGCCGACTCCTCGTCCCTCATCGCAGACTTCCTTCGCCGCGCGCGACGTAATGTCGCGAGGGCCGAGGTTTCCGAACGCGGGATACTTGCGCTCCAGGTAGTAGTCACGCTCTGCGAGTGGAATTTCATTGGGTGGACGCTTGTCCCCCTTCGCCATGGGAACCCACACTCGTCCGTCGTTGCGTAGCGACTCGCTCATCAGCGTGAGCTTGGACTGATAGTCGCCGCTCATGGGAATGCATGTGGGATGGATCTGCGTATAGCACGGGTTGGCGAACGCCGCACCGCGCTTGTACGCGCGCCAGATCGCGGTCGCATTCGATCCTCGTGCGTTGGTCGACAGGTAGAACACGTTGCTATATCCGCCCGTTGCCAGCACCACGGCGTCGGCCGCGTGTGACTCGATCTTGCCGGTCAGGAGATTACGCACCACGATCCCGCGTGCGCGGCCGTCAATTACGACGAGATCGAGCATTTCCGTACGTGGGAACATCGTAACCGCACCGCGCGCGATCTGCTTCTCAAGCGCCTGATACGCGCCGAGCAACAGTTGCTGACCAGTCTGGCCACGCGCGTAAAACGTACGCGACACCTGTGCGCCACCGAAGGAGCGGTTGGCCAGCGTACCACCATACTCGCGAGCGAACGGAACTCCCTGCGCGACGCACTGGTCGATGATGTTTACCGACAGCTGCGCGAGACGATAACTGTTGGCCTCGCGCGATCGGAAGTCGCCTCCCTTCAGCGTGTCGTAAAACAGCCGGAATACGCTGTCGCCGTCGTTCTGGTAGTTCTTCGCGGCATTGATGCCGCCCTGAGCGGCGATACTATGTGCTCGGCGCGGCGAATCCTGAAAGCAGAAGCACTTGATGTTGTAGCCGAGCTCGCTAAGCGTGGCGGCCGCAGACGCACCGGCGAGCCCCGAGCCAACGACCAGAATCGAGTATTTCCGCTTGTTCGCCGGATTGACGAGTTTGACGTCGAACTTGTGTTGGTCCCACTTGCCGGCGAGCGGCCCGGGCGGGACCTTCGAGTTTAGTTCCATTACCTATCCGACCCAGCCCAAAACAACGCCGAGTGGCACAATTGTGAATCCGGCCCACACAATGACCGCGATGATCAGGGACAGTCTGTGGTGCAGCGGGTGGGGAGAATCGCTCGTAATCGAGAGCGTCCGCGCGGAGCTCCACGCTCCGTGATAGAGGTGAAAGCCAAGCACGATCATCGAGAACATGTAGAACGCGGCTACCCACCACACATGAAACGCGGTGACGACGTTGTCATACACGTCGCCCTCCACATACTGACCGCCGGGATGGAATGTGCCGGTAGTGAAGTGGAGGATGTGGAATACGAGGAATATGAGAAACAGCAGGCCGCCCCATCGCATCGTCTTCGATGCGAATGTCGAAGCCTGTGGAACGCGAGTGCTGTAGTTAACAGGCCGCGCTGCGTGACTCTGCTGCGTTAATGAATAGGCTGCCGCGATGTGCAGAATGACGGCAAGAATCAGTACGATTCGCGCGGCCCAGAGCAATTCTGCTGCGGGTCCGTGCAGGAAGTGGCTGTACGAATTGATCGCGTCCGCGCCCTTGAACACGAGCATGTTGCCCGTGATGTGTGCGAGCACGAAACCGATACCGATGATACCGGTCACGGCCATCACGATCTTCCGGCCGATCGTGGACCGCCAGAATCGGGTTACCGGATTCATCTCGCGTTACAGGGTTACGGCGCGCATCGGCCCACGAACTGCTTCGGCGCTTGCTTCCAGAGCTGCGCGTTCGTCCGCGGTGAGATCCACTTCGTAAATCTTCTCCAGTCCGGAACGTCCGAGCTTGCATGGGACGCCGAGGTACAGGTCGCGCAATCCGTACTCGCCCTGGAGCCACGCCGCGCACGGAAGGATGCGTTTCTGATCCTTCGCGATCGCCTCGCACATCTGGACCGCGGCCGAAGACGGTGCGTAGTAAGCCGAGCCGGTCTTGAGATGCTTGACTATCTCACCACCACCGGTGCGGGTGCGTGCGACGATTGCGTCGAGCTTATCCTTCGCGATGAGCTGCGTGATCGGAATCCCGCTCACGCTGGTGTACGAGATGAGCGGCACCATCGTGTCGCCATGTCCGCCCAGTACCATCGCCTGAATGTCGCGCACGGAAACATCGGCGGCTTCTGCGAGGAAGCTGCGGAAGCGCGCCGTGTCGAGGACGCCAGCCATGCCCAGCACTCGTTCGCGCGGGAAGCCGGTTGTCTTGAGAGCGACGTACGACATGACGTCGAGCGGGTTGGAGACGATTATGAGAATCGCATTTGGCGAGGTCTTCTTGATCTGCTCGGAGACCTGCTTGACGATGCCGGCGTTGGTGTTGAGCAGATCGTCGCGCGACATGCCTGGCTTGCGTGCGATTCCGGCGGTGATCACGATGATGTCAGATCCGGCCGTTTCATCGTAGCTGTTGGTGCCGATGATGTGGGAGTCGAATCCCTCGATCGGCGCGGACTCCCACTGGTCCAGACCCTTACCCTGCGGAATGCCCTCAGCGACGTCCACCATCACTACCGTGCGCGCCAGTTCTTTTTCGGCGAGTCTCTGGGCGGTGGTCGCACCGACGTTTCCAGCCCCGACGACCGTAATTTTGTTGACCATTTAAGTCTTCGATTCCTTAGTGGGAGTACAACTACGAACTGCTGGTGGTGTCTTTTGGCCCTGTCCTTCTAACTTAACGCGCTTTGCCCTTCCACGGGAACAGGCGAACGACACTACCCTCCGGTCTGCGATAGAGCACGGAGACCGCCTGTTCGCAGTTGAAGCAACGCGTGCTCTCGCGGTTTGTCAGCGAGGGCGCGGACGACAAATGGCTCCAACGCGATGCCGGCGCGGAGCGGCGTCCGCAAATCGACCTCGTGATCTCCGAACAGGCACGTCCGGAGCCTTCCGTCGGCGGTAAGGCGTACCCGATTGCAGGACTCGCAGTACGTATGTGTGATGGGTGTTATAACGCCTATTGTTCCGGCGGCACCGGGAGCGCGATAGTAACGCGCCGGTCCGTTCCCCAGTACCGGCCCGACATCGGAAACCAGCTCGCCGACCACTTTGCGTGCGCGATCAAGCACCTCATCGGATGGAACAACTTTTTCCAGCCCCGTATCGCTCAGGTCTCCCACCGGCATGAGCTCGATGAACCGCACATGAACGGGTAGCTCCAGAGTCAGCGCCGCCAGATCACCGATTTCATCGTCGTTCACGCCGCGAACCACCACGGTATTGACCTTTACGGGATCGAAACCGGCTTCAATAGCCGTGCGAAGCACACGAACGGGATCGAACTCGAGCCTGCGACGCGCGATCGCGGCGATGCGGTCGGGCCGTAGTGAATCGACGCTGATGTTGACGCGTGTCACGCCAGCCGAGCGGAGGGCTGGAGCCATCGCTTCCAGGCGGACGCCATTCGTCGATAGTGCGATGTCCTCGATGCCATCGATGCCCCGGATGCGAGCAATGATGTCACAAACGTCGGGACGGATCGTGGGCTCACCGCCAGTGATTCGGATTCGGCGAAGTCCAAGCGGTGCAAGCTGAGCGACAAGGTCGTGAATTTCCGTTGCTGTCAGCACGTCATCGCGCGGAATCCAGTCGAGGCCGTGCTCCGGCATGCAGTAGACGCAACGGAAATTACAGCGGTCGGTGACGGAGATCCGCAGATATTCGATGTTGCGTCCGAAGCCGTCTTTCACGAATGGTCCGGCGTGGCACGCGCAAGAGAATGAGCATTTACCCACTCGGCGCCGCCGTCCTTGAACCGCTCGTGTTTCCAGATTGGAACGCGCTTCTTGATTTCCTCAATCACATAACGGCAAGCGTCGAACGCGGACGCACGATGCACGTGGGCGGCAGCGATCATCACACAGACATCACCGACCGCGAGATTTCCCGTCCTGTGCACCGCGACGATCTCCGCACCAGCCGCGATTGCCAGCGCTTCGTGGAGAATGTCGTTCATCTCCTTCGTTGCCATCGAGTCGTAAGCAGAGTACTCCAGCCCCACCACCGCGCGCGCGCCGTCCGAATTTCGCACGGTGCCGATGAACGTCGCTATTGCGCCGAAGCGCTCACCGTTACGACCGCGCACCTCATCAACGATCGCGTTCATATCGATCGCCTCCGTGACCAGAGCGGCTCTGCTCATCCGCCCGCTACCGGCGGGATTAGTGCGACTTCGTCCTTTGGCCCGACAGGTACATCGTCCGTCGCGTACTTGTCATTCACCGCGATCAGCGGACGAGGGGGCAGCGATTTCGAGAGAGCCGCGATGGCGGTGCGAAGATCGCCGACTGTTGCACCGTCAGGAACAGAAACGGTGGCGCGATCCGATCCGATGGCGTCTGCGTACGAGGCGAAGACGTGGACCGTGATATCCATCGGTACGCTTGGCGCCTCAGGCCTGTGAGAGCTCGGAGAGGTCGATCTCCGCTATGAGTGCTCGCAGCTCCTTGGAGGGCTTGAACACGGGGACTGGGCGCGCCGCAACCTCAACGGGGTCTCCAGTGCGCGGATTTCTCGCCATGCGCGTCTTGCGCCGGCGGATCTTGAAGGTGCCAAACCCGCGCACCTCGATATTCTGCTGCTCCCGGAGGGCATCCTTGATCGCGTCAAGGAAAGTGTCCACAACACGAGCACAGTCTTTTTTCGAGATCGTGGGGCCGGCAGTCTGCGCAATCTGCCCTGTTACCAGCTCGACGAGGTCCGCCTTTGTCATCCCCACACCCCAAATGGAATTGGCTAAGTCGTTGGAATGTATGGATTTACTTACATGAGCGCAAGCACGGCGTCAGGTGGCGAAATGTGAGTCGCGGCGAGCGGCTGTAAGAGTGTAGCGACTTGCTCCGTCATCTCCACGAAAGCGGGGATATACCTGTTGCCGGCGAGGTTCGGCGCTTCACGCGTGCGTCAAGATCGATAACATGGATCCCCGCTTTCGCGAGGATGACGGGCTACATGGATCCGCGCTTTCGCGAGGATGACGGGCTACATGGATCCCCGCTTTCGCGGGGATGACGGGACACACGGATCCCCGCTTTCGCGGGGATGACGGGACACACGGATCCCCGCTTTCGCGAGGATGACGGAGCACATGGATCCCCGCTTTCGCGGGGATGACGGGACACACGGATCCCCGCTTTCGCGGGGATGACGGAGCACATGGATCCCCGCTTTCGCGGGGATTCACGTGGCTACCGCCTAGCAGCGGCCTGGACGCTTTCCAGAAACTGGCGGAATAACGGCTGCGCGTCGTGGGGGCCGGGCGCGGCTTCCGGATGATACTGCACGGCGAACACAGGCAAGGTCCGGTGGCGGAGCCCTTCGACCGAGTGGTCGTTCAGATTCACGTGCGTCACTTCCAGCTCCGGCGCTCCGGGGATGCCAGTTTCATCACCGCTCACGGCGAAACCGTGGTTCTGAGACGTGATGAGGACGCGGCCCGTTGCGACGTCGAGCACGGGGTGGTTTCCGCCGCGATGGCCGTACGGCATCTTGAGGGTGGCGCCACCGTAGGCGAGCCCTATCAATTGGTGTCCAAGGCAGATGCCGAATATCGGCGTGCCCGACTCCGCGAGCTCACGAACCAAGGCCGGCGCATAATCGATCGCGTCGGGGTCGCCAGGTCCGTTCGACAGAAATATGCCGTCCGGGTTCATCGCGAGAACGTCGGCCGCTGGCGTGGACGCCGGGACGATGGTTACCCGACAGCCAGTCTGCTCGAACAGCCGCAGGATGTTCCGTTTGATGCCAAAGTCGTACGCAATTATATGAGCGGGGGCTTCGGCATCGCCCCACTCGTAAGATGCGTCTGTCGTGACCACGCTCGCGAGATCAAGCCCTACCATTGAAGGACACGATTCGAGTTGCGCTACGATCTTCGGAGTCGGCGCGTCCCCGCTGCCGACAATCCCGCGCATCACGCCAGCGGACCTCAAGTGTTTTGTGAGGCGTCGTGTATCAACGTCTTCCAGGATAGGCACTTGTGCGTCAAGCAGCCATGACCTGAGGTCACCGCTCGCGCGCCAGTTGGAATACGTCTCCGAAAGCTCTCGCACCACGACTCCGGCCACCTGCACTCTTGCGGATTCCGGGTCTTGAAGATTGACGCCATAGTTCCCGATCTGCGGCGTCGTCATCACCACGATCTGGCTACGATATGAGGGATCGGAGAAGACCTCCTGGTAGCCGGTCATGTTCGTAGTGAACACGACCTCGGCGCCCTCGGTCAGCGGCGCTCCGTGGAGACGGCCGTGAAAAAGGGTTCCATCTTCGAGAAGAAGGAACCCTGGACTAGCTGCGACTTCGGGCACTCGTTCCTACTTGTTGGGAGGGGTGTTGGGCGCTGGTTTGGCCGGAGCCGGTGTAGTCGGTGCAGGCGTGAGCGGGATCGCCGGTGCAGCGGAACTCGGAGACGGTACAGCCAGCGGTGCGGGAGCGCCAAGCTTGCCTTCGAGGACCGACTTGGGCGTCCGCTGTTGGGTCGACATCAACTGCAGAATGAAAGCGAGGGCCAGAAAAACGCCGCCGCCCCACCAGGAGATCTTGGTGAGAAGGTTGCCGGCCTGCCGCATTCCAATGAACGAATCGGGTGATGAACTGGCGCCGCCGAAGCTCGCCGAGAGTCCCTGGCCCGTTCCGCTCTGCAGAAGAATCGCGACGATCAGCACGACGCTGACCAGAACTAGGAGTACTAGGAGAAATGTGTACATGTAGCCCTCAAATCTAGACTAGGATGCGCAAATCGACAACCAGCTGTCAACCTGGAGGCTGGCGCCTCCCACAAGGACGCCATCCACGTCGCTGGAGGCGAGGAGCTGCGCGGTGGTCTCTGGTGTGACGCTCCCGCCATACAGAATCCTCACCTCGGACGCGCGGTCACCTACAATATCGCGCAGAACAGAGCGCAGCAGCCCGTGCGTATCGGCGATGTCCGCGCACGTGGCGGTCTTCCCAGTCCCGATGCACCAAACAGGTTCGTAGGCGATAACCACCATCGTCGCCTGGGCGTGATCGAGTTTGGAGAGTCCGGCACGAAGTTGCCGAGTCACAACGGCCGATGTATGACCGCGGTCGCGCTGGTCGAGTGTCTCTCCGACGCATAGCATCGGCGTCAGTCCGGACTGTTGGACGATGACACACTTTGCGGCACACTCCTCGTCGGTCTCACCAAAGATGTGGCGTCGTTCCGAGTGGCCAACAAGGACGTAATCCGCACCAGCATCCTTGGCCATGCGAGCAGAATTTTCGCCGGTGAATGCACCCTGATCGACTGTATAGACGTTCTGCACGCCAAGCTTAAACGGTCGTGGATCGCCGGCTGCTTCGCGGACAGCGGCAAACGCGAGCGCCGAAGGGAAGAACGCAACTTCGGCATCGCCTTTGGTCCAACGGCTTCGGAATTCACGGATGAAACCGGCCGCCGCGGTGGGGCCGTAGTTCATCTTCCAGTTCGCTGCAAATATCCGCTGTCTCATGCGTCGTCCAGTGCGGCTACGCCTGGCAGCTCCTTACCTTCGAGGAACTCAAGCGATGCACCACCGCCAGTAGAAACGTGGCTCATCCTGGACTGCAGTCCGGCTGCTGTTACGGCGGCGGCTGAATCTCCGCCCCCCACGATTGTCGTCGCTCCCCTCGCCGTAGCGTCAGCCATCGCGTGCGCGACCGCAAGCGTTCCGACGTCGAATGGCGGTTTCTCGAAAACGCCCATGGGTCCGTTCCACAGAACGAGCTTGGCGGACGCAATGGCGCGCGAATAAGACTTCGCAGTTTCGGGGCCGATGTCGTACATCGCTTCGTCTGCGGGGATGCCATCTCGCCTTACCGCATGCGCGCTTGCTGCATCGTCGATGCTGCGAGCCACGACGGCGTCGTGTGGGAGAATCAGTCGCGTTCCGGATGTGTCGATCAGTTCCGCGGCGAGTTCAACCTTGTCAGGCTCGACAAGCGATTTTCCAACCTCCAGCCCCATCGCCTTGTAAAACGTGCAGGCCATGGCGCCCCCTACGAGCAGCGCATCGACTTTCGGCAGTAGCTGACGCACCACGTCGATTTTGCCGGAAATCTTGGAACCGCCGAGTATCGCTACAAACGGCCGCGCTGGATTGGCGAGCACCTGACCGAGGTACTTCAGCTCGCGTTCCATGAGAAGTCCCGCGACGGCTGGATGAATGTATTGCGCGACTCCAGCCGTGGACGCATGAGCGCGATGCGCTGCACCGAATGCGTCGTTGACAAACACGTCGCCCAGTTCCGAAAATATTCGTGCGAGCCCGTCGTCGTTGGATTCCTCGCCGCTCAAGAATCGGGTATTCTCGAGCAGGAGGATCTGACCTTCGCGCAACTCGTGCGACGCCTTGATCGCTTCGTCAGTGTCCGTTGACTCGCAGAACACAACGTGGTGCCCGCTCAGCTTCTGCAGCACGTCTGCGACGGGCTGCAAGGAATATCGAGGATCGGGTTTGCCCTTGGGCCTGCCAAAATGCGACAGTACTATCGGACGCGCGCCGCGAGCGAGCAGATATTCGAGCGTAGGAATCGACGCGCGCACGCGCGTGTCATCGGTGACGCTATGCTCGTCGTCGACTGGAACGTTGAGATCAAGCCGGACCAGCACCCGCTTATCGCAAAGGAGCGAGTCCGGCAGGTCGTGGAGGGTTTTCTTCTTCATCTTCCGACGCGGTTACTGCAAGCGCGCGCCGACGAACCGAAGCAGATCCACGCAGCGGCAGGCGTATCCCCACTCGTTATCGTACCAGCCAGACACCTTCACCATCGTTCCATCGATGACATGGGTGTTGAGGGAGTCGATGATGCAGGAGTACGGGTTGCCGATGTAGTCGCAGGAGACGAGCGGGACGTCGGTGTACTGGAGGATTCCTTCCAGCGCACCCTCGGCTGCTTCGCGGAATGCGGTATTAACTGCTTCCACGCTGGTTGCGCGCTCTACTTCGACTGTCAGTTCGGTGAGGGAGACGTCTGGCGTGGGTACGCGGATCGAAATTCCGTCGATCTTCCCCTTTACTTCTGGAATGACCAGCCCGGTGGCCTTCGCGGCGCCGGTCGTGGTAGGAATCATCGAGACCGCTGCAGCGCGTGCGCGTCGGAGATCCTTGTGCGGTAGGTCGAGGATGTGCTGGTCATTGGTGTAGCTGTGAATCGTGACCATCGAGCCGTGGCGGAAGCCGAACGAATCCCGGATGACCTTGATCATTGGCGCGAGGCAATTGGTCGTGCACGACGCGTTGGAAATCACATCATGCTTAGCAGGGTCGTAGCTATCCGAATTGACGCCGAGCACGAGCGTCACGTCTTCGCCCTTGCCTGGCGCTGAGATTATTACTTTCTTCGCGCCGGCGTCGATGTGCTTGTGCGCGTCCTGGCCGGCGGTGAAACGCCCCGTTGCTTCCAGGACTACATCCACCTTTAACTGACGCCACGGAAGCGCAGAGGGATCCCGCTCGGAGAGGACCTTTATCTCGTCGCCGTCGATCGTGATGGAGGATTCGTCGTGCGAGACGTCGCCATCGAACGTCCGGTGCACGGAATCGTACTTGAACAGGTGTGCCAGGGTTTTCGTGTCAGTCAGATCGTTGACCGCGACGAAATCCAGATCCGCAACTCCCTGCTCTTTCGCGGCGCGCACTACCTGGCGACCGATTCGCCCGAACCCGTTGATGCCAACTCGAATAGTCATGTCCAATATCCTCGCTAGGGCAGGTCTGCGGCTGCGCGGGCCCGCCCGAATGTGACGTAAGAGATGATGCGCGCGCCGCCCTCGTGGAGCACCTTCGCGCATGCGTTGAGAGTCGCCGCTGTCGTAATGACGTCGTCCACCAGCAGCACGTGCCTTCCAGCAAGTCTTTCAAAACCAACTGTTGCAGTAAACGCGCCGGCAACGTTTTGCGCCCGGTCTCCCGGGTTCAGACGCGTTTGAGTTTCCGTAGCCCGATTCCTGGCAAGTGCTTCTACTACCGAAATGTTCCATCGCGCGCCGAGCCGGTCTGCCAGGAGCCAGCTCTGGTTGTAACCGCGCTCTCGCGCCCGAGACGGGGCGAGTGGTACTGGAACGAGCATGTCTCGTTCCGCCGCGACGTCAGGAGGAAAGGTAAGCCGCGCCATCTGTTCTGCCATTGGGTCGGCCAGTGCAGTCCAGCCCGAATACTTGAGCTTGTGGACGATGTCACCGCCGGCTCCCCCCGGTACCCAGCAGACCGACCGTACGGCCCTGACGAAAGGCGGCAGCAGTTCGCACCAGCGACAGGCGCCCACGGGCCGCGGATGGCCACAGCGACCGCAGTGCGGCGCCGGGAGCCGCGGAAGACGCTGGATGCAGAGTCCGCACAGCACCCGGTGGTCGGAGGCAAGGAGTGGAGCGTTACAGCAAACGCAGGTCCTGGGCAGGAGTAGATCGAGTGCGGACTCAAGCGCTGAGCTTGAAAGCGCCGATATCCTGTGGCGCAGGCTCCGTGCGCTGGCTGGACGGGCTGGACGCGCCGAAGCGACACTGGGCGCCTCTAGCTGACCGCCCCCCACATTACTTCACGGTTTGGCTCGATCCCGACCCAGCGGCGGAATGAGCGCGCTGCCTGTTCGATGAGCATTGGGAGCCCATCGGATGCGGGGTGCCCAGCATCGCGCGCGGCCCGAACCCAGGCTGTTTCGCCATTTCGGCAAACAAGATCCAGGATGGGGCACTTTCGCGGCAGCACCTCGATGGGCACCGGTAGCGAGTCGTCGAGCATGCCGAGCGGGGTGGCATTTACAACAAGATCAGCCCCTTTCATGGCGTTGGCCAGATCTGGTTCCGCTCGACAATGAGCAAATCGCTGCGCAAGACCGGACGCCTGTTTGGGGTTTCGGCTCCAGATGACGAGCTCTGCTCCCTCCCAATCGCCGACGGCCGTGGCGACGGCCGCGGCCGCGCCGCCAGCACCGACGAGCGCCACGCGACGAGGAAGGTCACCTTCTACACTCTCGAAGAGTTCGCGCGCAGCGAAGTCGAAGCCCGCGACATCGGTGTTGTCGCCAATCAACTCGCCGTCCTGACACCAGAACGTGTTCACTGCTCCAGCGCGCTCCGCAAGGTTCGTGCGGTGGTCGCAAAGTGAGAAAACCGACTGCTTGTACGGTATCGTGACGTTTCCAGCTGCTCCTTCGGTGCGCAGAGCGCGCATCGTTGTTTGAAGTGCATCCGGAGCGATGTCGAGCAGCGTGTATTCCAGCGGTACGCAGGCGGCGCGAAGTGCCGCGTTCTGAATCCGCGGCGACAGCGAGTGCGCTACCGGATGCCCGACGAGTACGAGGCGGCTAGGCAGTATCAACTTGTGCCCTTCGCAGCGAGTTCCGTGCTGACGCGGTCCAGTGCGCCGTCGAGCATCGATTCAATGCTGTCGGCTGCGGTACGATAATCGTCGAGCTCGCCGCCGTATGGATCTGCGACTGCGCGCATAGAAGCTCCATGTGATGCGTATTCATCAAGCAAGTAGACGCGCGCGTTCGGAACGATTGCCAGCACGCCGGGAATGTGGCCTGCTGCCATGACGAGGACGATCGTGTCGGGGCCAACAGCGCCCGGAAGTAGCGGTCGGCTTCGGTGGCGCGAGAGATCGACACCACGTTCGATGCCAACAAGTATCGCGCCATCGTTTGCTGGCGAACCCAGTGCGGCACCGATGCCCGCGCTCGAAAACACAGCCGAGATGCCACGCTGTTGTGCTGCGCGGCGCGCAAGCACTTCGGCCAGCGGACTTCTGCACGTGTTTCCTGTGCACACAAAAACTATGTTCACGCGCTCATGCCATCGGTACAAGTGTAGGTGCTGCGGAGCGCAGCTCGGCCATAGATATCGCGCCAGGCCGAATTACTCGCGGTCGCGACCCCATGCAATCTACAACCGTGGATGGTTCCGACTGCTTGAGCGTGCCGCCATCGAGCACGCGAAGTTTTCCGCGCGCAATTGCGTCCCACCAATCCTGCAGGATTGTGGTCGCCGAGTCTGCGGGCGGAGTACCTGGCCGGTTTGCACTGGTTGAGGTGATCGGATCACCGTACGCGCGAATGAGCCGAGAGAGCGCGACATGCGAAGTCCATCGCACTGCGATGCCGCCTTCGGGACCTCGAAGCTCCGGAGGTACGCGCTTTTCGCCACCCGGGAGTACCAGAGTGAGCGGGCCCGGCCAGAATCGGGACGCCAGTGACGAAGCCGCATGCGTCATCCTCAAGTCGAGTCGAGACAGCATGTCGACTCCGGCTATGAGCATGAGAAACGGTTTGCCGGCAGGTCTCGACTTCAGCGCGACGAGATTCTTTACGGATTCCTGATCGACACCACCGCCAAAACCGTATACGGTTTCGGTTGGATAACCGAGCACCAGCCGCTTGTTGAGATGCGCGATAGTATCAAGCAGCGATGCTTCGACCTCCTCGTCGGACCAGAACGGCACTGCGCGACGCGGAATTTTCATTGTTCGAGCAGGCTCATGGCATCGGCGCGGGCAAAATCCGCTTCGGTTGTGATTTTCATCGCGCGCTCGCTTCCAGGTACGACGACTACGGGATAGCCGTACAATTCACACAATGCGGCGTCGTCGGTGGCAGTGACATCTTCCCGGTTGGCTCTACGCGTTACATCGTCGATCATGTCTCGGGGAAACGCCTGCGGCGTTTGCGCGCGCCAGATTCCAGCGCGCTCCACCGTTTCGAGAATGTGTCCATTTGCGTCGGCGCGCTTCAGCGTATCCGTCACCGGAATCGCAGCAACCGCGCCCGTACCGTTTCGCGCAGCGGCTATCACCGCATCGATGGTTTCGGGGAGCACCAGAGGACGCGCGGCATCGTGGATGACCACTATCCGCGCCGTCGAGGGAAGATCATCGAGACCGTTTCTGACCGACGCGCCGCGATGCGATCCCCCGACTCCGATAAGCAGCCGTTCAATGTCGCTCTGAAAAAGCCACGGCGGAGGATCGCCAGCGTGCGATTTGGGCAATACGGCGACAACCATGCAAACGTCGTCGCGCTGCTGAAATAGTTGAACTGAGTGCAGCAACATCGGCTTGCCGGCGACCCACCGAAACTGCTTCAGCTCATCGGATCCGGTGCGTGAGCCGGTTCCGGCTGCGACAATCACAACTCCGACGTCCTCCACCACTCCGTTCATGTGAACAACCGCCGGAACATCTCGCCAATGTTTGCGACGCCAATTGCGTGCACGCCTTTTGGAAGTCGTCCGGCGGCAGACCGTTGTGCAATAAACGCATTGCGCAATCCCATTTTCGAAGCTTCCGCCAGCCGGCGCTCGGTTTGTGCGACTGGACGTATCTCGCCGCCAAGGCCGACTTCCCCGATGAAAACTGCATCGGCCGGAAGTGCGCGATCGTAGATGCTGGATGCAAGCGCCGCGGCAACCGCCAAGTCACCGGCTGGTTCGCGGAGTTGCACTCCGCCGACAACATTGATGAACACGTCGAGAGACGAGAACGCGAGGCCGGCGCGCTTGTCGAGAACGGCGAGCAGCAGCGCCAGCTTGCGGCCATCATATCCCGTGCTGACGCGTTGCGGAGTACCGTAGCCCGCCTTGGCTGCGAGCGCCTGCACTTCGATCAGGATTGGTCGAGATCCTTCGAGCAACGTCGTGACAGCGCTTCCGGAGGCAATCTCCTGCCGGTCACTCAGGAATAGCTCCGACGGATTGGCCACCGGCTCAAGGCCATTCTCATGCATGCGAAATACACCGATCTCGTCAACGCTGCCGAATCTGTTCTTCGTCGCGCGCAGAATGCGATGGTCAAGCGTTCCCTCGCCTTCAAAATACAGAACAGTATCGACGATGTGCTCCAAAGTCTTGGGGCCCGCAATTCCGCCGCCCTTGGTGACGTGGCCAACGAGGAACACACTCGTACCTGAAGCTTTCGCAAAGTGCATGAGCCGCGCGGCTGATTCGCGGACCTGACCCACATTCCCGGGCGCACCTTCGAGATCGGAGGTGAAGATCGTCTGGATCGAGTCGACAATCATCACCGCGGGCGACATCGCGGCGGCAGTCGCAAGGATTGTCTCGAGGTTGGTCTCGCTGAGCAGCGATACGTTTTGCGCAGCGTCGCCGAGTCGGTCTGCGCGAAGTTTTACCTGAAGTGGAGACTCTTCACCGGAAACGTACAGTACGTCATGCTCGCGGCCCTGGAGCGTCGCTGCGACCTGAAGCAACAGGGTCGATTTACCGATGCCCGGTTCGCCGCCGACGAGCACAACGGAGCCCGGAACGATTCCACCGCCGAGGACGAAATCAAATTCTCCGATTCCGGTCTTCCATCGTCGCGATTCAGATCCGTGAACGTCACGCAGGCGAGGTGCGGCCACGATAGTGCCGCCAGCAGAAAGCGTCGCCGTCCCGCCGCTACGGCGCGCAATGGCACCGGTCGCAGCTGACGGCGCCGAAACCATCTCCTCGACCAGACTGTTCCAGTCGCCGCACGCGTCGCACCTTCCGGCCCACTTTGGGTGATCGGCGCCGCAGTTGGTGCATCGATAAACCGTCTTTGCCCTGGCGCTCACTAGCTCCCCTGCCCGCCTCCGCTCTGGCGGCCGGAATAATTCTCAAAGCGCGTGTACTGCCGATTGAAATACAGTGTCACATTTCCGGTAGGTCCGTTGCGCTGCTTTCCAATAATTACTTCGGCGAGCCCCTGCGAGGTTTTTCCATCCTTGTCCGGTTGGCTCGGATCCTTGCCTTCCAGTACGTCGTAGTACTCCTGACGATAGAGAAACATGACGACGTCGGCGTCCTGCTCGATCGCTCCAGATTCACGCAAATCCGACAGTTGCGGCCGCTTATTGTCACCGGTTCTCTGCTCCGGCGCGCGACTAAGCTGTGACAACGCGACTACCGGCACGCGCAGTTCTCGCGCAAGTGCCTTCAGTGAACGAGAAATTGTGCTGATCTCCTGCTGACGATTTTCGGACGACGGAGGTCCGACCATCAACTGCAGGTAATCGACAACGATCATTCCGATGTCGTTCTCAGCCTTGAGTCGCCGAGCCTTCGATCGCATTTCGAGAAGCGAGATGGCTGGCGTGTCGTCGATCCACACCGGGGCCTGACTGAGCAGGCCGGCAGCACGTCCGAGTTGAACGAATTCATCGTCGCGCAACTTGCCCTTGCGCAGGCGTTGCGCATCAACGCGCGCTTCGCTCGTGAGCATGCGCTGCAACAGTGATTGCTTGCTCATTTCGAGTGAGAAGAACGCGACCGGAGTCTTCGCGTCGAGCGCGGCGTTCTGCGCGATGTTCAAGACGAAGGCCGTATTGTGCACGCAGATGTCATTCGCTACGAAATTGTGCGTGTCCGGGACAGTGAGGTCGTACACCTGTTTCATGCCCATCACTTCAATCGAGACGACTTCGTCCCAGTATACTTCGCTTTCCGCGAGCGCCTTTAGCTGTTCGTTCTGCAGGGGAGTTGCGAGTGCCATCAGCCTCTGCCTGCTTAGCGCACGACGACCAACGTGTATGTTGCTGGCACCGCGAATGCCAGCGCGGCGCGCCAGTGACGACCACGATTCGTCGCGTTTCGATGCCGCGATTGTGTGCCAGATAGGTGCGGGGATGAGATCTCGATTCGTCTGATACCGCTTGCTTCGCGCGGTCGCTGCAGCGCGCTGCAGCTGCTCCTCTTTGCCGAAGATCCCGATCTCAGAAGCGAACGCATCGATCGCACGTGCGTCGGTAATGTCGAGCTGCCACACGAGGCGTCGCTCGTCACCGTACTTGACGCTGCGCTGCCGCACTGCGGCGATGATTCCAAAGCGCAACAGCAGGTGCTGGACCTGCCGCGCCAACCGTTCGCTCGCGCTGGAGTAGCCTAGCTGTGCCTGTCCCGATGTCAGTACCGTCGCCCAGCCATCAGTTGCGAACAGGCGGTTCAAAAACAACGCAACCTGTTCACGCGGAAGGGTGAAGACAAATCGCGGAATGTGCTTTGAGCGCGCATCCGTTCCATGAATGCCGAGTTGCATGAGCCATCGAGTGACAGCGTTCGGTATTCGTGCATGGAGGGCTTCAATCCCGCCGGGGGCGAGATCCTCTGGCGCCTCATCGAGGAGTTCGCACAATGCATGGAATGCTTCCCGCGAAGGGGCGCCTTGCCCGGTCCGCCAGTTTGAGACTGACGCAGGGCTCACCCCGGTGCCCGCCGCTATCGCTCGTCCGCTAACACCGCTCTCGGTCAGCACAGCCGAGAACCGCGCGGCGAACGCGCTGCGGGCTGCTGCCGTTGCGCGGGGATCACGCCGGACACGTACCGTGGGAACCCGGTCCACTCTTAGATGCTCAGTTACAGCGACTCCGCCGAACAACTCGACGGCATCAAGAAAGTCGCGCTGTAGATGTTGATTTGAGTTGGTAAAACGCGCCGCCCCTGCAGTGATTGTTCCGTCGCCGAGCAGGTATCCAAGTAGCTTGACGTCACAGTCCCGAACACGTTTGGTTCCGAAAACGTTGACAACGCGCGGGACGGCAATCCTGTCGCCGACAGCCAACTCGCCCAGCGGCTGCCAGCCTACGATCGTGCGGAACGGATGCGTTATGGTTGTCTCGATCTTGCGACCAAGGCGAGTGGTGACGCGGAAGACTGGTTTGATTCCGTCATCGACGTACGCGGATGGCTCCACGAGCTGAAACTTCAGATTCGCGTCGTCCAGCGAAAGCATCCGCTGGCGCGCACCTCGATACACGGACTCGATTGTTTCAATGCTGCCATCTTCCAGGACGATCTCTGCGTCGTGGGCAAGGCATTTCCCCATTGACGGCCTGGCAGCAATGATGATCAACTCTGACGGCTGGAATCCGGCCGTGATCTCATCCAGATCCCGGAAACCGCTCGGGACACCGGTTACAGATTCGCCCGCGAGATGGAGCTGTTCGATGCGCTCCATCGCTTCGTACATCAACTCCTTGACGCGCGTAAATCCTTCGGTGCCGCGGCTCTGGTTGACCTCGAAGATGCGGTGCTCCGCCGCGTCCAACAGTTCCGCCGCCGGAAGCGCAGAGTCGAACGCCTCGCTCACGATGGAGGTGGAGACTTCAATAAGCCGACGCCGAAGAGCTTTTTCTCGAACTATCTTCGCGTGATACTCGACATTCGCAGCTGTCGGAACGACGTCGACCAGATAGCCGATGTATTCGCGACCACCTGCAGCCTCGAGTTCACTCTTTCGCGCAAGCTCCTCGGTCAGCGTGAGAGGATCTATGACCTCTCCGCGTTCCGAAAGGGCGAGCATCGCGCGAAAGACTCGGCGGTGCGACTCACGATAGAACATTGACTCATCGACGTACTCCGTTGCGCGCAACAGAGCGTCGGAGTCGAGAAGCATGGCCGACAACACGGCCTGCTCCGCGGCTTCGGAGT
>JBDTAB010000166.1:0-7289 GCA_039924865.1 Gemmatimonadaceae bacterium
GCTGCCTCTCACGTGAGGCGATCACAGCCGGGTCGATGCCTTCGTCGCGGTCGAGCGTGTCTCGCTTTGCCACCGCAAGTACCGGCGCCTGGTTGAAGTAGAGCGGCATCGGTCCGCTTTCGTAGCCATAGACGATCGGACTCGCGCGATCGGTGACAGCTGCGCGGTATATCCCGCCGCGCGCCTTGAGTTTCGGAGTTGTGGCGATCGATGCAGTGTTGGTGAATCCCAGATCGATTGGCAGTCGCGTCGAGTTGCCTTCAGTAATTAGCAGGCCGCCACGCTCTACAAAGCGACGCAAAGCAGCCGCACCGTCCAGTCCCATTCCGGGCCGAATGTCGTCCGTAGAATCGATCTTTCCGATGTTGGGAGTCTGCGCCGTAGTTCTCCACGGAATCGGCGGACCGGTCATTGGACGTCCGTTGATCATCCGGGTGACCGGGCCGCTCACGTGTGGAAACACCACTACGTCAAAACGATCCAGCGCTGCAGGTTTGGCGAGCGCCTGCGTCGAGATGTATGTGAATGGAATCCCCATCTGCTCGAATGCAAAGCGCACCCAGCCCTCGTTCTGCGTCTCAAGCCAGGTATGTACCAACGCGATACGCGGGAGCGTGACGGCATGCTGTTTCACGGGTGGCGCGGAGTTCGTCGCGACGGCGTTGACGCCGAGTGCGCGGAGATCATCGCGGAGCTTGGCGTCGTTCTTCTGGATGAAGAATGTACCGGCGGGATAACTGGCGCCGTCGGCGGTAAACGCGGAATCGGCAACGAGCACCTTGGCGCCTCCAATCTTCCACGGCAACACCGCTGAACGCCAGTCGCCGGTGTGGCGCACGACGAGCGCCGAGCCAGTTCCGGATGTGGTTCCCGGGACCACAGCATCGCTCGTGAGCATGCGCATCGGGCGCGTAAACACTGATGAGTCGGCGATCTTGAGCGTCTCCACACCGCGCAACAGATCCAGCGTCCAGCCAGTGTCGTCGTAAGGCGTTGGATCATCTACGTTGTACTTCTGGATCGCCAGTAGCGTGCGCGCCGGCCCCGCGTACGGTTGGTCCAGCCGGATTATCCAGTCGCCAGCGTGGACCGTCACGTTCACGGCGTGGGGGCGCGACTTCGCGGGTGTCGCTGGGACAGCGTTCTCGCCGCCAGCGCTGCGTTTTGTGGTATCACGGTGTGCGGCGGAATCGACAGTTGCCGTAAAGTCCGCCGTTGCCTCCTGCACTTCCACGCCATGCGTGCGGAACAGATTCACCAGATCCGCCGCTTCCGCCGGATGACGCTGCGATCGCGGGATCACGAATGCATACGGGGCGGTTCTACGGCCGCGTTCGATCATGCGCTCCGATTTCGTAACGAAATTATTGAGAAATACGTCGCGATTGTCGGCGACGTAGCGCAAGGCCACCAGAACGGCGGACTGTTGAAAATTAATGTTGGAACGAATGCACCATTTGACACCGTTCACCGGCGGATTTGACCGGTACCAGATGCGCGTGGTGTCCGAAGGCTGTAGCCGCACGGTTGTGCATCCGGCGCCAGAGGATGTGTATGTCTCGTAGAAGCGGCCGATGGAGTTGTGCAGATTTCCGACTGACAGCACCGTGTAATTCGGTGCCCAGCCGTCATAGAATCCGTGCGTCCACACGCCGGGGAGGCCGCGGCGCGTCAGTTCGGTGATCTCCTGGTACGCAAGCGTATTCCATTCATCGATAACTATGGGGTCGTAATCTTCGTTGTACGGTCCCGTGCCGGTGCTGATGTACAAAAACGGAACTGATTCATGAAGATCGTGAACGACCGTCGGCTTCCAGTGCAGATACGTATTCATCACGTTCTGCGTCAGCTTCTGTGACACACCGATCGCGTCGCGGTTATTGTCGTGCGCGACGTACTTTCCCCAGTAAATGGCCGGTACTCCCTGTGGCCCCAGACCGAGTCGCTGCGACTCGCCGTAGACGTCTACGATTCGATCGCGACCATCGACTTCCGTTGCGGGAGTAATGAGAGTGATCACGTTGGATCGGATGTCTCTCGTGCTCGGGCTCTCGTCCACAGCGAGACGGTACGCCAGCTCCATGAGCATTTCGGGACTGCCGGTCTCAGGAGCGTGGATGGTGCCAGTGAGCCAGTAGATCGGCTTTGCTTCGTGGACGAGCTGCACGCGCGTAGCCGAGTCGAGGCCGCGCGGATCGGCGAGTCGCGCGATCTTTGCGCGGTAGTCGTCGAGCTTCGCGATCGTGGCATCATCTGCGATCGCAACGACCAGCATTTCGCGACCCTCGTCGCTCATGCCGCCGGAAAAGACCTTCACACGTGGCGAAGCTGCGGCCAGCGCACGGAAGTATTTGTTGAGATCGGCCGTGCGTGACAACCGCCCGAGCGTACCAGGCACGTACCCGAGCACCTTGAGTGGTGTCGGGACTGTGGCCGAGTACGGCATGTAGTCCACCAGTTCGGTGCTGAACTTCCAGTGCGGATCGACCGGTGTCAGTGCCTTGATCTGTGCGCTGTAGACGCTATCGATGCGTTGTGGCGCCTGGGCTGTCGCACGAACTGCGAAAAGGGCAGCTGCCGCGCAAGCGACGTGAACGATCGCTCGGCTACGGTGGCTGGAAGACTGAATCACTTGGGCTCCTGGAGGTGGCGGACGCAATCTTACCGCGCGGGAGCGCCGCGGGCAAGCGCACGAGACGCAATGCGTGAGTTGCCAACGCCCAAGAGCGGATTACGACACCGCTATTTTCCTCGCGCTCGCGATAAAGCTGTCCACTTCATCCTCGCTCGTCTGGAACGAGCAAACCAGCCTCAGCTCCGACTTCTCGTCGTTCCACACATGCAGCGAAGCAGCCTCGCTCAACGGCTTTATGGCGCGCTCGGGGACCGCAACGAATACCTCATTTGCCTCAACCTTTTGGGTAACGGTCATTCCGGGAACCGAAGCGAGTCCCTCGCCAAGCCGTCGCGCCATCGCATTGGCGTGACGTGCATTACGCAGCCACAGATCATTCGTCAGCAGAGCCGTGAACTGCACTGACATGTAGCGAAGCTTGGATGCGAGCTGCATGGCCTGCTTCCGACGCAGTACAAAATCACGCGCAAGGTCTTCGCTCATGAAGACTATCGCTTCGGCGCAAAATGCTCCGTTCTTGGTTCCACCAAACGACAGCACGTCTACACCGCAGTCCGTGGATGCTGCACTCAATGACACGCCGAGCGATGCGGCGGCGTTCGCGAGCCGCGCGCCATCCATGTGTACATACAGTCCGCGCTCATGCGCGACATCCGCTATCGCCCGAATCTCCTCAGGCGTGTACACAGTCCCGTACTCGGTAGCCTGCGTCAGCGAGATTACGCCAGGCCGGAATTGGGCGTGGCCGTCCTGGATTGGAGTCATCTCAGTCACCGCGCTCGCGCTGACTTTGCCATCCGGTGCGTGAATCGCAATGACCTTGGAGCCGGTCATCCGCTCCACCGCTCCCCACTCGCTCGTGTAGATGTGCGCAGTCTCACTGCTCAGGATCGCATCGCATGTCCGTATGCAGCTCTCCAGCGACAACACGTTGGCGCCTGTACCGGTAAAGACGAAGAACGGAGTTGCGGTAGGGCCGAAATGCTGCCGAATCAACATCTCCGCTTCCTTCGTGTACGGGTCGCCCCCGTACGCCGGGACGGAGCCGCTATTGGCGCGCACTACGGCGGCCATCACGTCGGGATGTGCGGGAGCCCAGTTGTCACTCGCGAAATTGGGAAGCAGTCGGGTTTCTTGCATACGTGAAGTGTGGACGGTCGCTGCGCGAGCGTCAAGCTCGAACGTCACCCTACCTGAAATTGTGTGATCCGTGCACCAGTGGCCCTGCATCGAGCTCCTTGAACCTGCGGCCCACAACGTTCATCACTCCGCCGTCGCGCTCGAATTTGCCCTGCACGACCATGAACGGCGCGAACTTTACGATGTCGCCGTACCGCTCGACCAGCGTTCGCGATACTATGACGTTGATGAAACCCCATTCATCCTCCAGCAGGAGAAAGAGAGTCCCTTTCGCGCTCTCCGGTTTCTGGCGCACGGTGACGAGGCCGGCTATCAGTACGGACTGGCCGTCGGCGAGATCAGGAAGGTCGCGACTTCCCACTGCTCCAGCTCTCCTCAGCCGCTCACGCAGATGTTCCATGGGATGGCCGGTGACACATATCCCGGTAGCAGCGTAATCCAGGAATATCAGCTCCCGATCATCCAGCTCGCGCGGCTCGTAACCGGACGTGTGCGCCGGCGCGAATGGGAGATTGTCGCCCACAGCTCGCAGAGCTTCCCACCCAGCACGCCTGCGATCCGGCTCCCACACTCCGAATGCGGCGGCGCGTGCGAACTGCAACGATTCGGCGCGCGTCAACCCAACCCGATCCACAACATCGGATATCGAAGTGAACGGCGCGCGTTCGCGAGCCGCGCACAGTCGGTCGAGCGTCCTGGTGCCGACGCCACGAATGTGCCGCCACCCAATACGCAACGCCGGCTGGCCTGGTGACGCCAGCGATTCTTCCGTTGTGCACAATCGGTCACCATCGCGCAGACACGGCGACCTCACTTCAACGCCACGCCGTCGCGCATCGTGGATCAACGTGGAGACGGGATAGAATCCCATCGGCTGCGCGTTCAGCAGGCCAAGGTAGAAATCGGCCGGATAGTGCCACCGGAGATACGCGGTCGCATACGCGATCAGCGCGAAACTCCACGCGTGCGACTCCGGAAAGCCATAATTCGCGAACGTGAGAAGATCGCGACTGATCTGTTCCGCTGCTTCATACGAAACTGGGGGAACAGGAACGGGATTGTTCACCATGCGCTGCGTCAACTCTGCGAGCACGGCCTCCAGGCGCTCCTTCTTGCGAATACTCCCCATCGTCCTTCGCAACCGATCGGCTTCGGCCGCTGAAAAACCGCCGAGTCTGGAGGAGATGGCCATCGCCTGCTCCTGGAAGATGGGAATCCCATAAGTGCGCTTGAGAATCGGCTCCAGTAGTGGATGCGCATAGCTCGGCGCTTCGAGCCCGCGTCGCCTGCGTGTGTACGGATGCACGAAGTTCCCCTGTATCGGCCCGGGTCTGATCAGTGATATCTGTACGACAATGTCATACATCACCTGCGGAAGCGTGTTGAGTATCGACGCGATCTGTGCCCTGCTTTCGATCTGGAACGTGCCGACCGTATCGCCACGAGAGATCATGGCAAACGTCGGCGCGTCGTCCGGCGGCAGGTTGTAAAGCTCAAGCCGCTCTCCACTCCGCGCTTCGATGGAATCGAATGCATGCCTCACAAGCGCCAGCGCTCCCAGTCCCAGAAAGTCGAACTTGGGCGCGCCAATGAAATCCAGGTCATCCTTGTCGAACTGGATTATCGTGCGTCCCATCGTCGTGTGCTCGATCGGCATGTAGTCGCCAAGTGGCGCGGAGGACAGCACGAAACCTCCCACGTGAGTCGAGCGCATGCGCGGTAATCCGTCGAACGCGTTCATTGCCGTGAGTATCGCACGACCTCGCGGAGTGGTCAGGTCGACACCAAACCGTTTCGCAAGAGTGCCCTGCACTTTCTCCACTCCCTCCTGCGGATCGTATCTGTGAAGCCGTTTCGACAATTCGAACCCGAGCTCGGCTGGATAACCCAGGGCGCGCATCGCATCCAGTATTGCGTTCGGCGCACGATACGTCTGCACCGTGCACGTGATCGCCGAATGTTCACGACGATAGCTGCCATAGACATAATCGAGCACCTCCTCACGCCTGTCGTGCTCGATATCCACATCGATGTCCGGTGCTTCCGTATACTCGCCGCTCGGCCCCGGAATTCGAGCCTCGGACAGAAAGCGCTCGAACAGCAACCCGTGAAGCACGGGGTCGACGGCCGTCACGCCAAGGCAGTACGCGACCGCCGAGTTCGCGGCGCTACCCCTACCCTGACAGAGAATGTTCTTTCTGCGGGCGAACCGCACAGCATCCCACATCACCAGAAAGAAACCGGCGAAACCAAGCCTGCCAATTACAGCAAGTTCGTGCTCGAGTTGCGCGCGCTGTGCGTCACTCAACGCGGCACCCCATCGCACTGTTGCGCCTTCGTACACCTGCACACGCAGGTATTCTTCAGCGTCCACACCATCACCTACCGGAAACGCAGGCAGCGGCGGGCGCAGCCATCGCACCGAAAAGTCGCATTCAGAAGCGATGCGCGCACTCTCCTCGATTCCCTCTTCGAGGCCCGTCCACATCTCCAGCATTTCTTCTGGAGATCTCAGACGCCATTCGCCGTTGGGATGCAACAGGCCGCGCTCCGTCGCGCGGTCCAGGTCGAGGCCCGCGCGCAGAGCAGTGAGCATGTCGTGCACCAGCCTGCTGTTGTCGTCCAGATAACGCGGATCGTTGCACACCACCCAGGGAGTTTTCGCGCCGCGCGCGAGGTCGACGAGCGCACCCGCAAGTGCGCTCTCGTCGCCACATCCACGATGGCGCTGCACTTCCACGGCGATCCTCCCGCCAAAGGTCTCGCGCCATTCGTGCAGGAGCCGTTCGGCCGCATCGCGCTTGCCTTCACGCATGAGTTGCGCGATTGTCCCCGACGCTGGCCCTGTCAACAAATGCAATCCTTCCGCGCGCTCGGCGACGTGCGACCAACTGACACCGGGCAATCCGCGCTTGCGTTGCCTGTTGGTGGGTGACCAGCTGCGCAGCGATCCAACCCGCGAGCGCGTTATGAGCGACGCCAGATTGCGACACCCCTGAACGTCGCGCGCGATGAGAGCCATCGGGCGACCATCGACTCTGAGCTCCGTTCCCACGATCAGGCGAATCCCGTGAGTATCCGCCTCGACCTTGGCACGCACCGCGGCGCCCAGGTCGGCGGTATCGGTTATGCCTATCGCCTCATAACCGAGGCTGGCCGCGTGCGCGACGAGAGCTTCTGGCGACACCGCGCCATCGCCAAAAGAGAAAGCGGTGTGCGCACGAAGCTCTACGTAGCGCATCAGTCCCACCGGCTCAATCCCACCAGCCATGCAGATACCAGGATCCGCTGCGTGCGTCGCGGTACAGCCAGACAAGTCCACCGTCTTCCAGCACGCAACGAAAGTATTCGCGCGCATACGCATCATCCCAGCGACTACCGGACACGCGATCCGGGCCGGCCGCTTCGATGATGTCGTACGTGTTCTTCGCGTCACGATACGTACGCGGTATCTCGTCACCACGTCGCCTGAATGTTGCGACCGTGATGCGCCGCGGCTCGGGCAGGAGTTGCA
>JBDTAB010000167.1:0-20639 GCA_039924865.1 Gemmatimonadaceae bacterium
GCCAAGTTGTCGTTGGCAGTTGTGAAAATTCCCAGATTTTTTTACGAGGTTCCAGGAACCTCGGCACGCGGCCACAGCTTCACCAACCCCGTCGAAGCCGGTCGCCCCCGTTCAGTAACATAACACCCTACACGCCCAATCGATCCACGCCGACTGCAATCTCTTCAGCCATCATCGCTCGCCGACGCTGCCAGCGAGCACGATACGCTAGATTGAATGTTACACGTCTAATGTATCACATTAGGTACAGTCTTGCAACCCTTTACTATGCAATACTATAGGCCGCCAGAGACAACCTGATTTCTGCCGGCTTTCTTGGCACCGTAAAGCGCCCTGTCAGCAGTGCTGAACAGCTCGTCTCGATCCCTGGCGCCCTCTGGATAGGTCGCCACGCCGAGAGAAATCGTCACGGCAATCTCGCGGCCAGCCACAATGATCGGTTTGGCACCGATCGCCGTCCGCAGTCGCTCAGCCATCTGGCAGCCGCCTGCGAGATCCGTCTGCGGCAGTAGAATGGCCATTTCCTCTCCGCCGTATCGCGCACACAAATCCACGTTGCGGACCTCCTGCTGAAGCACTACCGAGACACGGCGGAGCACGTCGTCGCCAGTCTGATGGCCGTACGTATCATTCACCTCTTTGAACCGGTCGATATCGACCATGACAAGCGTGCAGGAGCCGCCGAACCGGTTTGTTTCCATCACGATTCGCGTCAGCCGCTCCTCGAATTGCTGCCGGTTCGCCAGCCCTGTCAGGGCGTCCGTCCGGGCCCTCTGGTTGATCTCCTCAATCTCCCAGACTGTCTCGAGCGCGTGTGCAGCCATAACGCCCAGGAGCCGCAAATTCTTCGCATCCGTGGGCGAAATCGGAATCGGGAACTCGCTCTCCATCACGAGAGCACCGATAACCCCGTCGACGCCGCGTAGAGGGATGATCGCGAGCGCACCGAGCCGATGCTGCTCTTCCTCGCCGCCAAAGACCATGAAGCCGCGGGTGCGGTCGCGAGCATCTCCGATAAGCACCGGATAGTCTCCAACACAGGATGCCCCAACCTGGCTGTCAGGCGTGACAACCGACCCGGTCGGCACAGGATGCCCGCGAACGGAGTATGCGACCTCACCGGCCGCGCGCGCAGCGTTCCAGCGTACCAGCGCAACACGCTTCGTTCCCATCATGTGGGACGCCGCCGTGCATAGCGACGCGCCAAGATCGCCGATGCTTCTCTGGTCCTGAAGTTGTGTCCCCGTGAGAAGCAGCAGGTCGGCGTTGCGTTCGCCGTGTGTAGCCGCGGCCTGGGCCTCGAGAAGCAATCTGAGCGTAGCCAGTCGTCGTGCGAGGCGGGGCAACCAGACTCGAACCTGATCGCGGGGAAGCTTGAGTTCCGATCGATCTCGCGCCGAGACGCAGAGCACGTGTCGAGTCCCGGCCTGCGATGGCAACGGAGTGGCGGCGAACGAGACACGCTCACCGTCGGTGCACATCTCTCCAATTTTTAGCTGTGCAGCCCAGGTCAGCAGCCCCGCGTTTCTCTCATCGAGTTGAGGCTCGGAGCCATCCGCGCTGACAGAGTCGATTACGACTGCAGGGGAGCTCGGGTCCGTCGCGTCCCAGATCGAGGCCTGAATACCACCGAAAAGTTCACGGACGTCCGACAGTACGTCCGTGATCGGTGTGTGGATCACGGGCGCGTCGGCGGGTTCGTTATGCTGCCGCGGCGACGGATGCGCTTGCGTCTGCGCCGTCATCGGCTGTCTCGTCCTGGTATTCGTCTCGTGCCGCGAAGGGCGATGCCAGATACTCCCCAAAGATCGCCTCGACTTCACTTACGGAAGTAACCGCGTAGAGCCGCTTGCGAAGATCAGCGGATCCGGCCAGCCCCTTTACATACCATCCAAGGTGCTTGCGAAACTCCACGGCCGCTCCGCGTGGGTCGAGTTCGTAGTCGTCAGCCATGTGAGCATGCTCGAGCGCGATAGCCAGTCGTTCAGCGACCGGTGGCGCCGGACGCTTCGCACGGCCCTCAAGAAGGTCTCGTGTCTGATTGAATATCCACGGCTGCCCGAATGAGCCACGCGCTATCATCACGCCCGTGCAGCCGGTCTGGCGCTGCATCTCGACGGCGCCTTCGGCCGTCTTGATGTCGCCGTTTCCAAGCACTGGAATCTCGAGTGCGTCCACCACCGCAGCAATTTCGTCCCAACGTGCCGCACCACTGTACATCTGCGCTCGCGTCCTGGGATGCAGCGTGAGCACCGTCGCTCCCGCATCCTGGCACCGCAGTGCGATTTCAACGGGGTTCCGCATCTCCTCGCTCCACCCGCTTCGGATCTTCACGGTGACGGGCAAATGCGTCGCGCCGCGGACGGCGCGGATCACCGTCTCAACGAGGCCAAGGTCCTTGAGACAACCCGACCCACCGTTGCGCTTGACGACCTTCTTTACCGGACAGCCAAAGTTGATGTCGATGAACTCGGGCTGGAACACGTCGGACACCAGATGCGCGGCCTCGGCCATTCCCACGGGATCCGCCCCGAAAATCTGGACGCCGATCGGACGCTCATCGGCACCAAATCGCAGCTTGGCCAACGTTGGGCCGTTTTCGCGGCGAATCGCTTCGGCCGACAGAAATTCCGTGACGACCACATCAGCGCCGAACCGGCGACATATGCGCCGGAACGGAGACTCCGACACCCCGGCCATGGGTGCCAGGTACAGTGGCGTATCGGATCTCAGGGGGAACGGAAAATCGCGGCTCATGGTACTGAAGGTAATGTTCGCCGGCTGGGCCGGCAACGCGTTTATTTGACTCTCGCGTGACCGGAAAGTAGCTTGGACGGTTCACCTCGATCTGCCGCCCGCAACAACCGAAATGGAACTACGCGAGTTCTTCTCCGAAGACGCGATATCGCTCGACCTGAAGGCCGACAACAAGGATGACATCCTTCGCGAACTAATATCGCTCCTTAAGCTGGACGAAAAGTCCGAAGGCATGCTGTTCAAGATGCTAAAGCGCCGCGAAAACCTGGGCTCGACAGGGATCGGACGCGGCATCGCCATTCCGCACTGCCGATCTCTCGTCGTGAATAAACTGCGAGTGGCCTTTGGCCGAAAACCAGCCGGTGTGGATTTCAAGGCAATCGACGAGAAGCCGGTCTATTTCTTCTTCCTGATCGTCGCGCCGCCACTGGAGGTTTCCAACCAGTATCTCCCAGTGCTCGGCAAGATCGCTCAGTTTAGCAAGGAAGCCGACGTCCCCGAACGGTTGGTTGCTCTTGCAGATCCTTCCCAGTTCATGGCCCTGCTCAAGGAAAAGGGCGTCTAGCTCCGCTGGGGGCGGAACGATCGAAAACCGCCCATCGCAAAGCTGCGACGGGCGGTTTTGGCAATCGCTCTAGATTATTCCCACTCGATCGTCGCGGGCGGCTTCGAGCTCACGTCGTATGCGACCCGATTGACGCCATCGACCTCGTTCATGATCCGATTCGATATCCGCCCCAGCACGTCGTACGGGAACGGATACCAATCCGCTGTCATCCCATCGGTGCTCGTCACCGCGCGCAAGGCGAGCACGTTGTCGTATGTCCGCTCGTCGCCCATTACGCCAACGCTTCGGACCGGCAGGAGCACCGCGAATGCCTGCCAGATCGTGTCATAAAGGCCCGCGCTTCTAATCTCCTCAAGATAGATCGCATCCGCCTTGCGAAGCACGTCGAGCTTCTGTGGCGTCACATCACCGAGCACTCGAATGGCGAGGCCCGGCCCCGGAAATGGATGCCGTCCAACCATTTCTTCAGGAAGTCCGAGTTCGCGACCAACGTTTCTCACCTCATCCTTGAACAACTCGCGGAGTGGTTCTATCAGGGCGAACTTCATGTCGCTCTTGAGGCCGCCCACATTATGGTGCGTCTTGATTGTGACTGAGGCACCGCCCGTTGGTGAGAACGATTCGATCACATCCGGATACAGTGTGCCCTGCACCAGGAAGCGTACGTCGTTCCCGACTTTCGCCGCCTCTGCTTCAAATACATCGATGAACGTGTGACCGATGATCTTCCGCTTGCGCTCCGGATCTTCCACACCCGCGAGTGCACCGAGGAATTCCGCGCTCGCATCCACGGTTATCAGGTTGATGCCCATGTGCGCACGGAATGTCCTCTCAACCTGTTCGCGCTCATGCAGCCGGAGCAATCCGGTATCGACAAAAATGCAGGTGAGTTGATCACCGACCGCGCGATGCACCAAGGTCGCTGCGACCGATGAATCGACGCCACCTGACAATCCGCAGATCACGCTCGCATCACCAACGAGCGTGCGTATCCGCTCGACTTCCCGCTCCACGAACGAACCCGGTGTCCAGGTAGGTTGAAGTCCGCAAACACGGAACAGGAAGTTCTCGATCAACTCGTGACCGCGCGGAGTGTGCGCCACTTCCGGGTGGAACTGAACGCCGAATATCGGCCGCGATTCGTGCCGGAACGCCGTGACCGGGTTGGAGCCGCTTCCGGCGGTGACGACGAAACCATCCGGAGGCGACTCCACATGGTCACCGTGGCTCATCCACGCTTCGAAACATTCGCCCGCGTCAAATCCATCGAACAACGCGTCCGGCTGCGTTACACATACCTCTGCGCGTCCGTATTCGCGCTTTCCAGCGCGCAGCACAGTGGCACCGGAAAGCTTCGCGATGAGCTGCATTCCGTAGCAGATGCCGAGCACCGGAGCGATATCCAGGAGACCAGGATCGGCGGTCGGTGCCGATTCACCGTACACCGAATTCGGGCCGCCGCTGAAGATGATCCCCGACGGCGCCCACTCGCGTACCCACTCGAGAGATCGCGTTGGTGGATGAATCTCGCAGTATACCCGTGCCTCTCGCACACGGCGCGCGATCAGTTGCGTGTATTGCGCACCAAAATCGAAAATCAGAATTCTCTGCTGCGTCATCCAGTTCTCATAATTTGATTATTTCCACTTCGCGCGTCTGCAGGTCAACGAGCGCACCGGTGCACGACCCGTACAACCAGCCGCACGCCTCGCCCGGGTTCAGCATCAGAGTGTCGCCGCGCGACTTCATCTCCACCTGATGCGAGCTGCCGTGAAACACGAACTGGTGGTTGTCCAGCGATCGTTGGTGGACTTCCCCGATATCATGCACGATCAGGATCTGCAGACCGGACACCTCAAAGCTGTGAGGCGACTCATAGAGTTCGGTGCCGACGCCCTGAGCCGCAACGGCAGCGAGTCCCTCTTGGTCCCCATCGTTCCGCCCGAACACGCCAAGCATCGGGATGTTCGCGTCGTTGACCGGAGTCAGTGAAAAAGGGGAGCAATGATCGCCTGCGTGCATGAGCAGACTGGCACCGCCGGCAATCATTCGGGCCACCAACTCGGCGATCGCGGGTACGCGATCATGTGTATCGGCCAATATTCCGACTCGCATCAGACCTCGATCCATTGCGGAGCGGACGTCTCGCGGCGCGTAAGATCAGCGTCGGATTCGCGCTCAGTGATTACCGCAAACCGAACCCCATCTACCAACACCTCCGCCGCACGTGGGCGCGAGTTGTAGTTCGATGCCATCGAATACCCGTAGGCACCGGCGGTCCGGACCACGAGCAACTGACCAGGTGCGACATCCGGCACCACCCGGTCAGTCGCAAAGAAATCGCCACTTTCGCAGACGGGCCCCACAACACTCGCGACCAATTCCTGCGAAGCATTCGCCACACTCTCGATCTCATGCTTCGATTCGTACAGCGAAGGGCGTATGAAGTCATTCATTCCGGCGTCAGTGATCAGGATGTCCTTGCCGCCACTACGCTTGCGATACAGCACTCGTGTAAGCAGCACGCCGGCGTCCGCTACCAGAAACCGGCCCGGCTCGATCAGAACGTCTGTGTCCGGCTCTGCAGCGGCAATGCGCAGCGCGCCGGCATAGGTATCCAGGAATCCGCTGTGTTCGCCCTCGTGTTCGATTCCAAGGCCACCGCCCAGATCAAGTGAGGAGATCGTCGCGATGCCAGCCGCTTCAATTTCCTTCTTGAGTGACACCAGGAGCGTGGCCGCGCGGGCGTATGGTTCAGCGTCACCAATCTGTGACCCAAGGTGCGCCGCGAGGCCGGTGAGTCTCACGTTCGGAAGCTCGTCAATCGTGCGCGCAACCTGTACAACAGTGTCGTGCGGAATCCCGAATTTCATTCCGCGCTCTGCGGTGCGCGTATACCTGTGCGGCGTATCGACAGCGATGTCGGGATTGACACGTAGCGCGACCGAGGCAACCAGGCCGAGTCGGATCGCGACATTCTGGAGCACGAGAAGCTCGCCCTCCGACTCCACGTTGATGCTCCGCACGCCAGCACACACCGCGCGATCGAGTTCAGATGCGGTCTTCCCCACTCCGCTGAACACAATGTCCGAACCCGTGAAACCAGCCGCAAGGGCGCGATGAAGCTCGCCACCTGAGACAATATCAACCCCAGCGCCGAGCGACCTGAAAAGCGCGAGGATCGCAAGCGATGAATTCGCCTTTACGCTATAGTGGACGTGCACCGGAAGCCCTGAGAGTGCGGTTACGAGCCGTTCGTATCGCTCGCGGATCAACCCCGCGCTGTAGACGTATGTCGGAGTGCCGGCTCGTTCCGCAACAGACTCGAGCGACACGCCTTCACAGAACAGCTGGCCAGCAACCCGACCGTAGCCGCTTTGCATCAGTAGGCTTTGGCCCACAAGGCCTCGGCCACAGAGTCCCCGCCGCACTTGAGGCAATGCGTCGGTGCCTCCGCAGATCTGAACTCCTCGTCGGGCAGCACCCGAATTGTCGCCTTTGTTTCTTCCTTGATCTGTGCTTCGCACTCCGCTGAGCCACACCAGCCAGCGTAGACAAACGCGCCATCGCCATCCATGATCTCGCGGAAACGTTCGTACGTGATGTCGCCACGGACACTGTTGTTTTCGCGCCGTTCACGCGCGGTCACGAGAAGGTTCTCCTGGATCGCAGACAGTAACTCATTTATGCTTTCGCCGATGGTGTCCAACGCATACGCGCGCTTCTCGCGAGTGTCGCGTCGCACGAGGACGGCCTGGCCGGCGTCGAGGTCGCGCGGTCCAATTTCCATGCGCAGAGGAATACCACGCAACTCCCACTCGTAGTATTTGGCGCCGGGCTTGATCCCTTCGCGAGCGTCCAGATGGATGCGCAATCTTGCCGGAGACCTGCGTTCCCATGAACCCAAGGAGTCCTTGATCTTGTTGGCGGCCTCCAGCACGCGCGCGCGATCTTCGTCAGTTCTGTAGATGGGCACGATCACGACTTCGATCGGGGCTAGTAGTGGCGGCGTAACGAGTCCGTTGTCGTCGCCATGAGTCATCACCAGGCCACCAACCATGCGGGTTGAGACACCCCAGCTCGTATTCCACGCGAAATCGAGCTCGCCCGCCTCAGTCTGAAACGTGAGGTCGAATGCCCGTGCGAAGTTCTGTCCCAGATTGTGAGACGTCCCTGCCTGAAGCGCCTTGTTGTCCTGCATCATCGCCTCGCACGAATACGTGCGAAGCGCGCCGGCAAACTTCTCCGACTCGCTCTTGCGACCCGTGATGACCGGCATCGCCATCCAGCCTTCCATGAAATCGCGATAGACGCCGAGCATGCGGCGCGTCTCTTCCTCCGCCTCGGCCTCAGTGGCGTGCGCCGTGTGGCCTTCCTGCCAGAGAAATTCCAGCGTGCGTAAAAAAAGTCGCGTCCGCATTTCCCACCGTACCACGTTTGCCCACTGATTAATGAGCAGTGGCAAGTCGCGATAGCTCTGGACCCACTTCGCAAACATCGAATAGATGATCGTTTCCGATGTCGGCCTGATTACTAACGGCTCATCCAGTTTCTTCCCGCCACCGTGAGTGACGACTGCGGTCTCCGGCGCAAATCCTTCGACGTGCTGCGCTTCTTTTTGCAGAAAGCTCTGTGGTATCAACAGCGGGAAGTACGCGTTTTGATGGCCGGTTGCCTTGAACATGTCGTCCAGCTGACGCTGCATGCGCTCCCAGATACCGTACCCGTTCGGCCGGATTACCATGCAACCGCGCACGGGGGCGTAGTCGGCCAGTTCCGCGCGCACGACTAGCTCGTTGTACCAGCCACTGAAATCCTGCGCCCGAGTTGGTAGCTTCTTTTCGTCAGCCATCGTTGTTATCTGGAAAACCGCACAGCGTCAGACATGTGTATCTGCCGCGGTGGAGTTGGTTATGTGAATGATGTGGCGCGCTCCCGCCACCATCGCTGCCTTGCGCTGTTTGGAGCCCGACTGGCGCCGGAGAGCATATTCCACCGAATATCCCTGCTCCCTGAGAGCCGCTGCTTCCGACATCACGCGACTCACCGGCACGTCATCGTCTGCCGTGAGCCAGTAGTCAACCGAAGTCGCAGTCACCGGGAGGAGCCGACGGCTGCGGAGTAGTTCCGTGAGCACTACATCGCCCATACCGAAGCCGAGCGCAGGCAGTGCCGGACCACCAACGGCCTCGAGCAGGTTGTCGTAGCGACCGCCGCCGCAGATGGCGCGAAACTCGCCGGAGCGATCAAACAGTTCGAACACGATACCGGTGTAATACGCAAGTCCGCGGACGATCGAAAGGTCGAAGCGAACCCACGACGCTCCATCCGGCACAAGCACACCAATGTAGTTGAAGAAATCACGGAGCTCCTCTACATGCTCGAGGCCAGCGGCGGATGTCGCTTTCATCGCTAACGCTACGGTATCAAGAGTGGCATTCTCGATATCAACTACGGCGGCAATCTGATCGGTGTTCAGGCCGGATGACGCAAGTTTCTCCGCGGAAACTTCGCGCGGCTGACGCGCCAGCTTGTCTACGACCACGAATACTGAATCGAACGCTGACTCTGCGATTCCCAGCGCGGAAAGATAGCCCTGTAGAACGCGACGGTCGCTCACCCGTACCACGACATCTCTGGATGCAAGACCCAACTCGCGGCATATATCGATCGCGCACGCAACAAGCTCTGCATCCGCTGTCGTACCGGCCTCGCCGACGATGTCGACATTCAACTGGTAGTGCTCGCGCAACCGCCCCTTTTGCTGGCGCTCATACCGAAACAGCTGCGGCATTGAGAACCAGCGAGTTGGCTTCCGGAGCGAATTGGCGCGCGCAGCGACCATGCGCGCAAACGTCGGAGTCATCTCCGGCCGCAGCGCGACCTCACGACCGCCCTTGTCGATGAAATTGTAGAGCTGTCCGACGATCTCGTCGCCACTCTTCGCCTTGTACAGGTCGAGCGACTCCAGCGGAGGGCCGTCGTACTCCATGAACGCGTATCGCCTGGCAACCTCGCGCCACGCTCGCATTACATGCGCCCGCTCGGCAAACTGCTCCGGGTAGAAATCTCGAAAACCCGGGAGTGTCGTGTGCGCCATCGTCCAAACCTATTCGGTCCGGCAGGTGCATGCCACCACCACCGGCGCTCCCGACTCCGTTGCGAATGCCCCGACAACGGGCGAACCGTCACGATCTGCGTTGGCGACCAGCGGTTTCACCGCGGCCTGCAGCGTCAGCCGTTCGATGCCCGGTGAGGCACGGCAGTGGGATCGATCCCCAGGAACGTCATGGCGTCGCCCACTGTGTGAAACGAGCCGCACACCACTTTCGTCCCCGGCAACTGGCTCGCCCGCTCCATCGCGATTCCGAAGTCAGGATCGAGATCGACAGGCACCTTGCACGCGTTTGCATGCGCTGCTGCCGCGTGCGGATCCCATGCACGCTCTGGCGGTGCGCTGGGCGGCTGCGTGATGATGAAACGCGTCGTAACCGGGGCCAGAGCGTCGATCATCCCATACCAGTCCTTGTCCTTCAGGACGCCCAGCACGACGGTCACAGGCGGCGACGGCGGCCTGGCAGCTAGCGTCTCAGCGAGTGCCCGGGCTCCCGCAGCATTATGAGCGACGTCAAATATCCAGTCCCGCACCCGCTGGAACCGACCGGGTAGGCTTACCGTCGACAACGCGTTGTTGATCTCTTCCTTCTTGATTGCGTAATCGGGTCCGGCAGCGTGAATCGTCGCAAGTGCCGTGAGCGTATTGCGAACCTGATGCTCCCCAATCAGCGGTGTCGAGAGCCGGGTCCTGCCAAGCGGCGTCGCGGCGGTGAATGAAGTCATCCCTCCCGCAAGTGACACAGACCACGAGCGCCAATCTGAACGCACTATCGAGATCGGGACAGCCCCTCGCTCGGCGGCTCGCTCAGCCAGCCGCTTCGCCAAATCCAGCCTCGGTTCCCCGATAACGGCTGGTCTTCCGAACTTGAATATTCCGCCCTTCTCGTCCGCAATCTCTTGCAGCGTCGAGCCCAGATACTCCGTGTGATCCAGCGAGATGTTCGTCACGGTCGCCACGACCGGATCCAAGACGTTGGTGCTATCGAGCGCCCCGCCCAACCCCGTTTCGATCACTCCAATGTCGATTTTCGACTCGGCGAAGTAAGCCATCGCTGCCGCCGTCGTAATCTCGAAGAACGTGGCGCCAATGGACTCTGCAATCGGCTCAATGCGGCTCAATAACGCCAGGAGCGTAGCCTCGGGAATAAGCTCGCCGTCTATGGCGATTCGCTCTCGAAAATCCACCAGATGCGGTGATGTGTACATCCCCACTCGACGACCGCCATGACGTAGCAGCGCATCGAGCGTAGCGACCGTGCTTCCCTTTCCGTTCGTTCCAGCCACGTGAAATGAAGGAAACTTCCGGTGCGGGTCACCCAAAGCCTCCAGCAGCTTCTCGGTCCTTTCGAGCCCGGGCGCGATCCTCGATCCGGTTCGTGCGAACAACCGTTCGAGAGTCTCCCGGTACGTCAGGTCGAGAGCCACCCTGTTGCCGCAGGTTTGCCGCTCATGTGGCGCAGGAGCCGCCCCACCGTCGGCTTCAACTCGTGGCGCGGGACCACCATGTCGACGATTCCGTGCTCGAGGAGGAATTCTGCCGTCTGAAAACCCTCGGGCAGCTCCTGGCCAATGGTCTGCTTGATTACGCGTGGACCCGCAAAGCCGATCACGGCTCCCGGCTCCGCCAGGATAGCGTCTCCCAACATGGCAAAGCTTGCGCTAACTCCGCCCGTGGTCGGATTGGTGAGTAGCGTCACGTAGGGGACGCCCCGCTCTGCAAGCTGCGAAAGCATAGCAGAGACCTTGGCCATCTGCATCAGAGACAGTACCCCTTCCTGCATGCGGGCACCTCCTGAGGCACAGATAACAACGAGGGGATGCTTCTTCTCGAGCGACCGCTGGCCGAGCCGCGCGAGCTTTTCGCCAACGACCGATCCCATCGAACCGCCCATGAACGCGAAGTCCATGATTCCGAGGCTCACAGGTGAGCCGCCGAGTTGTCCGGTGAGGGTGAGCACAGCGTCCCCCTCGCCGGCATTGACTGTCGCCTTCTTTAGCCGAGCCGGGTATTCAGGAAACCCAAGTGGATCGGCGGACCTGATTTCGACCTCGGTCTCCTCGGCCGTACCCTCGTCGAGGAAGATGTTGGCATACTCCCACGCCCGTATCCGACGGTGAAAACCGCAATTGGGACAGACGTTGAGGTTCCGGACGAACTTCTCGGTGATATCCGTATAGCCGCAGCGCTCGCACTTTTCCCACGCGTCAACCGGGATCTCCAGTCGATCGCGTCGCGGGCTGCGCGGTTTCTTGTCCTTCCTGAACCAAGCCATATACCTCTAATGTCACCCGGCACCCAACGCTGGGCAAGGAGTTGCGGAACAAGCGTCCAGTCGCAACAGCGGAGCGTGGTACGTTTCCCAACGATTCCGCTACTGGGCCGCGGGGCTGCCTGTGTGGCTGCTACCACTGACCGCAGTCGCGTCCGACGCCGCCAACTGCTCCTTGAGACGCTCAGCCGACGCCTTTGTGAAACCCGGAAGCGCAGCAATATCGTCGAGGCTCGCATCACGCACGCCCTGGACACTCCCGAATGCGCGAATCAGTTGCCGCCGCTTGACCGGCCCCACTCCGGGAATCGAGAGAAGCTCCGACGTAACGGTTCGCATGCTGCGCCGCTTTCTGTTGAACGCCACGGCGAACCTGTGCGCTTCGTCGCGAATGCGCTGCAGCAATTTCAGCGCCGCCGAGCGACGCGACAATCGAATGGGGTCCGACCTTCCCCACACAAAGATCTCCTCGTCGCGTTTCGCCAGACTGATCAACGGTAGCTCGCCCAGCTTCAGCGATTCCAGAGCTTCGTGCGCCGCAGAAAGTTGTCCCTTGCCACCATCAATCACCACGAGATCCGGCAACGGCTTCTCGTCCGTCATGCGGCGCGTGAAATACCGCGTGACAACTTCATGGATCGACGCGAAATCATCGGTACCGACGACCGTCTTAACCTTGAACTTGCGATATTCGCCACGCTTAGGTCGGCCGTTTTCAAAGAACACGCACGACCCCACGGTATCGGTTCCCTGCGTAGTTGAGATGTCGAAGCAGACCATTGTCCGCGGCAACTTGTGGAGCGACAACTCACGCGCAAGGTCATAGACCGGGTCGCCGGCGCGTACATCCGACTCCGACGACGAAAGCTTGAGTTCCTCGAGCAGGTGTCGCGCGTTTTGCTCCGCCAGCTCGACGAGTTCGCGCCGAACACCGCGCTGCGGGACACTCAATCGTTCACCGGTAAGCGACTGCTCGACAAGTTCACGATCCGGGAAATCAAACGGCAGCAACAACTCGGGTCCGCGCTCGGCCATTCCCACATACGTGCCGGCGAGGAATAATCGCAACACGTCTCCGTCGTCCTCGCCCTCGACATTTTCCATAAATCTGTGCTCTCGCGCGAGCAACTTGCCGCCTCTGATCCGGAGCAGTGCAACGACGGCATCATCGCCGTCGCGGGCATACCCAACCACATCGCGATCGCCACCTTCGACACGTAGCACGACCGTTGGTTCTTCCATCTTTTGCAAATGGTGCAGCACGTCGCGCATCTCCGCCGCTCGCTCAAAGTCCAGACTCGACGCCGCAAACTCCATCCGCTCGCGTACACGACGCACCACCTCGTCGGACCTTCCCTCGAGGAACAGCGTTACCTCCTCGATCATCGCGGCGTAATCTTCTTGAGTCTGCTTGAGCACGCATGGTGCCTTGCACCGCTGGATGAAGTAATCCAGGCAGGGGCGCTCAGGCATTTCTCGCGGCATGTCGTAGTTGCACGACCTGACAGTGAAGATGCGCCGTACAACGTTGAGCGACCGCCGCATCGCGCCAACGTCGGTATACGGACCGAAATACTTCGCGCCGTCGTTAAGTACGCGCCGCGTAACGAACATCCGGGGGAACGGCTCGTTGACAGTCACTTTGATGTAGGGATACGACTTGTCGTCGCGGAGCGCGATGTTGAACTTTGGGTGGTACTCCTTGATCAGGTTCGCCTCGAGAACGAGGGCATGGGCCTCGGTCGGGACTACGATCGTTTCAACATCCGCGATGTGCCTGACCAGATGCTGGGTCTTGAGGCTGAAGGGATGATCGCTCGCGAAATAGCTGCGAACTCGCGAGCGAAGATTCTTGGCCTTACCTATGTACAGGACCTCACCCGCGGAGTTCTTCCACAGGTAGACCCCGGGGCCATCCGGGAGATACTGCAGCTTCTGAGCTACGTTTTCGGGGGCCGTCACCATCCAAAGTTACACGCCCGAGCGTCTCCGCAGTTTCGCTTCGAGCATCTTCGCGTCGGGAATCGAGAGCGCGATGCCAATAATGCCGTACACAATAGCAAACACGCCAAGCGATAGTACGGCGAGCAGGAGGGGGCGTGACGTGGGCACTACAAAGCGGCCGAGACTGGCGAGCGCAACCGCACCAAGTCCGGCGATCCAGAGTTTGCCCACGTAGCGCACCGACAGGCCAGTCCGGCCAATCCGCCGCGTGAGCCCCCTACGCAGAAGTATGAACTCAACCCAACCGGCGATCCCCGCCGCCGCAGTGAGTCCCGCCGCGCCGAGCTTGGGATCGACGCCAAACCAGCCGGGAAGCTGAAACGCGAAGATGACGCCGAGAACGGTGGTCAACGCAATTCGAACGAGTGCGAACTTGAGCGGGGTGCGAGTGTCGCGCAGTGCGTAGTATGTGGACGAGTCCAGGCGCCCCAGCGTCGACGCCAGCAGGCCCACGGTCGATCCGATGAGGATCTCCCATACCCAGACGGTGTTCGCGCGTTTGAATGCGCCAGTCTGAAACAGTGCCCCCGTGACAATGTCCCCCAGCGCCAAAAATGCGATGACGCACGGAACGATAAAGAAGGCAATTCGTTCCATCCCGGCGTTGAGGCGGACCCGTAACTGCGCAGCTATCTCCTCTTCCGTCCCGAGTGCACTCGACATTGCGGGTAGTTCGGCAGCCGACACAGACATCCCGAACAAGCTGCCGGGCAGCATATAAAGCGTCTGAGCATACGCCAGCGAGGATACAGCACCAATTGGAAGATGGTACGCAAGTGCGAGATCAATGAAAGCGCTGATCTGAACTACACCCCTGCTCAGGAATGCCGACGAGAATTGCCGGAATACGCGTTGCACGCTCGGCAGGCCGAAATGAAAATTTGGAACGATATTTGGTGCGACGCGCCTGAGGCTCGGCAGTTGCACAAAAAATTGCGCCGCACTTCCAAGAACTGCGGCCCATGCTACGGCGACCACCAATCCCGCCGGCGTACGCCGCGGCCCATAGATGAGAAGCGCCGCGATGATCAGCCCGTTCCATGCTAGCGGCGCCATGTACGAGACGAGAAACTTGCGGTGTGTGTTGAGCACCCCGAGACACCAGGCGGAGAATACGAGAAGCCCAGCACCCGGGAACAGAATCCTGACCAGCGTCGTTGTGAGCGCCTCCAACTTGGGCGTCGCGCCAGTGTCGGCAAGCCAGGTCATGAACGACGCCGGAAGAATCCCGGCAAATGGGCGTACAATCGCCTGGAGCGTCGTACCGCCGCCTGCGAGCACACCTACAAGCTGTGGTGCCGCGAGGATGCCGACGAGGACGATTACAGAAGCAACGAGCACCAACGCGCCAAAAACCGCGCCTGCGAGTTCGTCAGCATCACGCTCCTCGCCTCGTGCAATCGTGCCTGCGTACTCGGGAATGAACGATGCTGACAGAACCCCTTCGCCGAACAGATTCTGCAGCATGTTTGGGATGCGGAACGCTCCCTGAAACGCGTCGTTTGCAAGCGATGCGCCCAGGTAATGCGCGAAAATACGCTGCCTGATGAGCCCGGCGATCTTGCTGGCGAAGATCCCGGAGCCAACAAGAAACGCGGCCCGTCCGGTCCGCTCCTCAGTCACCTTGAATCACATGGGCAACGTGCTCGTGTGCATGGGTCCGGATTGTGTCGATCACGGCGCTACCGTACCGCGCCAGGAACGGAACGAAACTCAACACGCGCTCCTGTGGTTCGCCTTGCGGATACAGCGTAGCGCGCACGAGTTCAACACTGCGTAGCGCATCTGACCCGGCCCGTTTCACCGCGGCGGCGTAACGCCGCTCCAGGCGAGCGAGACGGTGCTCAACGCCAGCGCGCATGGAACCGATCGATCTGGCGAGCGGTTCACTCGTCTGCGAATCATTTCGAAGGCGGCCACTGACTGCATCGACTGTCGCATGTAGTTCGCCGATAGCGCTTCGGATATCGTGCGATAGTCCCTCCCGAGCGACCCGTCCCTCCATCGCATGCGGGTCCACAAAATCGTCCATCGTCGCGTCCAATTCACCAAGCAGGCTTTCGATGTGCGACTCCATCAACGTTCCGCTCCAACGGGGGACGATACGAGGCACCGCCACGCCAAGCGCTTCCGCCACGGCTGATACCTGCGCAAAATACGCTACTTCGCCGGCGCCGCCAATGTAGCACACTGTCGGAAGAATCTGCCGTTCCATTACTGGCCGAAGCAGGACATTCGGACCAAGCATCGCTGCAGCGTCGCGCTTCGCCGCTGCTGAAGCCGCCGATACTGGAATTCGCTGGCGCGTCCCATCACCCGCCGTCTCGAATACGAGCGAGAGATTGCGGACGTCAGCAACCTGCGGCCGCAAATCGCGGCTCGCAATCTCACGACTACGCGCGGACAGTGCATCTGCAACGCCGTCGGCCTTTGCGAGAGCACGAAGCATTGTTTCATGGCCTGCACGACGCACCGATTCATGCGATGCATCCAGCACCGCCACACCGAGCGGTTCCAGAACGGAGCGAAGTAAACTCAAATATGCGCCGCCGACGGTTGCGCCGGCTGAGTACGCCGTTCGCAGAGCGCTGAGAATTCCAGCGGCCGGAGCAGATCCGCATGCTTCCGCCAATCGCTCATACTGCGCGGATACATCACCAAGCGGCGTACGCGCCATCGACAGCCCGACGACTTCGGGTGCGTCCATCGCGAGCGCGTCAAGGCAACCGCGCCGCACCACTGACACGTGACTCGCCTCTGCAAAGTCCGCGTCGTCCGTCGCTGCCCAGAACACCGGCGCGACGGGCCTGCCAGTCGCGAGCGCAAGCGCATTCGCCATTTCAAGCAGCGTGATCGCCTTGTTAAGCACGTACAACGGACCGCCAAACAATCCCGGCTGTTGACCCCCGGTCACAACGATTCCGTTCTTGTGCGCGGAATCCGAAAGGCGATCCAGTGCAGCGCCCGATGCGCCAAAAGCAGGCACGAGCGCTTCCAGCCAGCGACTCCCCGCGAACTCCGTCGAGACAACTTCCGCCGCCGCCGACCAACCGCTTTCGCCCTTCGGTCTCGACGCGTACCACTCCGGCAAACCACCAGATAGGGCACGGCGTGCAAGCGGCGAACCGCCGATCTCTCGAGTTATCGCGCGGATCAATGCAGGCTCAGCCACGATGCGCAAAGAAAATGGCGCGTGGATTGGTTGCGTCCAGCGGACCTGACGCATAGTTGCCAAACTCACGATCGACTACCAAACCGGAGTCGTGAAGCATACATCGTAGGTCATCAGGTTCGAACATGCGCACTCGCTCCGTAAAACTTTGCTGCGGTCCTGCCGCCGTGATCCGTTTCTCTACGTAGCGACCGTCCGGCGTAATCCAGCGATCCTGCGTGACGTCGCGTCCGCCAATCCGCCGCCTGTCGTGTGGTATCAGCGCGGACCGCACATGGCTCGCGTTCAGATAGTCCAGCACAAATACGCCGTCATGAGCCAGGACACGCCTGACCTCCGTGAGAACCTCTCTGTTCTGGTCATCGGATGAAAAGTAGCCAAAGCTGGTGAAAAGATTGACCACTAGATCGAATCTGCAATCTCCGATCGGCAGTGCGCGCATGTCGGCACGTACGTAGGGAATATGCGGAGATTCCGCAATCGCGACCTCAAGCAACTCCATGGAAAGGTCCAGACCGACCGTCCAGATATGCGCGCATAGCGTCCGTGTGTATCGCCCTGCTCCGCAGGCCAGATCCAGCGCCCTCCCATCAGCGCGTAATGGGATCGTATTCCTGATCATCCGCACCACCGAGCGAGCCTCTCTTTCGTCGCGGTGAGGATAGATGTCCAGATACTCCTTTCCGAACCAGCGAGTGAACCACTCACTCATTTATGGTACGGCTCTCCTCTAAGGATCGTGCCTGCACGATAGAGCTGCTCAGCAAGCACCAGCCGCGCGAGCTCGTGCGGGAGCGTCCACGGTGCCAGCGAAAGCCGTCTGTGCGCGCCGTCCCGAAGTGCTTCGTCGAGCCCGAATGCACCACCGATCAGAAACGCGACGTCGCGCGCACCTTCCCGTTCCGACTGCAGCCACGTGGCAAACTTCTCCGAGGTCATCGACACACCCGATGCATCGCATGCAACGATCAAGGCGCGATCGCCAACCCGCTGCCTGATCCGTTCGCCTTCACGTGCTCGGACTATTGCAGCAGAGCTCGCCGGTGAGGCCGCGGGGTCCGCCCGTTCCGCCTTCACTTCCATACTCTCCAGCGGCCAGTAACGCGCCGCACGAGTCTCATATTCGCGAATCGCCGCGGCAAGCGCCTGATCCTTCGGGCGCCCGACCGCGGCGATCATTACACGCACTCCTGATCGACCCTAGGAGTAGATGCCCCGGAGGCGATGTACCGCCGCCACTCGGCTTATCGAAAGCATGTACGCGGCGGTCCGCATGTTGACCTTGTGCTCCTTGGAGAGTTTGAGCACGTCAGCAAAGCTCCGACGCATGATCTCCGTAAGGCGGTCGTTGACCGTCTTCTCGTCCCAGAAATAACCACCGCGATCCTGCACCCACTCGAAGTACGACACTGTGACACCGCCAGCGTTCGCGAGGATGTCGGGAATCACGAAGATCCCCTTCTCGTCCAGAATCGAGTCCGCCTCTGCGGTGGTCGGTCCGTTCGCGCCCTCGCAAACGACCTTGGCTCTGATCTGATGCGCGTTCTTAGTGGTGATAACACTCTCGAGCGCGGCTGGAACCAGCACGTCGACATCAAGCGTCAGAAGCTCGGTTCCTGATAGCTCGTCCCCGCCCTTGAAGCCCTTGAGCGACTTGTGCTTCTTGACGTACTCGATTGCCTTGCCGATATCGACTCCCTTCGCATTGTGGAACGATGCGTCCTTGTCGCCGATGCCTACGATCTTGGCCCCGGACTGCTCGAGCAACTTCGCGGCAGTCGAGCCCACGTTTCCGAATCCCTGGATCGCGACCGTCGCCTTGCTCACATGCATCCCTAGATGCTCGAGCGCGTCAGTCGTCACGATTGTGCATCCGCGACCAGTCGCCTCACGGCGTCCGAGCGAGCCGCCCATTTCGACAGGCTTTCCGGTGACGACGGCGGTCGTGGTGTGACCGACGTGCATCGAATACGTGTCCATCACCCATGCCATCACGCGTTCGTTGGTGTTGACGTCCGGCGCTGGAACGTCCGAGTCAGGCCCGAGTGTCTGGATGATCCCAACGGTGTAACGCCGCGTGAGCCGCTCGAGCTCGTTGATACTCATCTTGGACGGATCGCACACGACGCCACCTTTGGCGCCGCCGAATGGAATATTGACTACGGCGCTCTTCCACGTCATCCACGCCGCAAGTGCAGTGACTTCTTCCAACGTCACGTGCATGTCGAATCGGATGCCGCCCTTCCCGGGTCCGCGTGATGTATTGTAGAGAACACGATGGCCGGTAAATACTTCGACTTCGCCGTTGTCCATGACTATTGGGCAGGACACGGTGATCTGCTTCTCCGGGTGGCAGAGAATCTTGTAGATACCGGGCTCAAGTTTCAGTAACTCAGCCGCACGGTCGAAGCGCGACATCATCGCGCCAAATGGATTTTCTTCGTTCAAAACGGGGTCCTTGTCCGGATGGACAATTGTGGAAGTCGAAACACGTTTATCGGTGGCCATAATCACGAGATTGAAGAGGCGCGTTGGAATAACTTGGCGAGTGCGGCGTCAACAAGAGGTGCTCCCTCGGTGAGACGCACAGCTTGTGAAAGATACCAAAGCTCTGCGCCCCCGGCAGGCCACAGCGACGCCAGCTTCACAATATCCTTACCTGTGGTAACAACATATTTGTGACCCGCAGACTCGGCGGATAACTGCCTCGCCTCATCAAAAGTGTAATCGTGATGGTCGCGGAACCGTCGCTCGGTTATCACCGCGCCGAGCTGTGCAAGTTGGGCAAAGAAGCTCGCCGGGTCGCCAATTCCGGCAATGGCGAGAACACGTTCGCCGCGAATCAAGTCAAGCATGGCACTCTCACCCGTAGCAGCCGATATGAGCTCTTCAGGCTCCAGGCGCGCCACCAGTACCAAGGCACCGACGCCTCGAAGCGTCCCGATCGCACGCGAAACTGCGGCCGCCTCGGCGTCGGTAACGCTCTTCTGCGTTACGACAATCAATTCAGCGCGCTTGAGTGACGTCAGCGGCTCGCGCAACGGACCCGCGGGCAGTTGCCGGATATCGTCACTCCACCTATCCGCGCTAACGAGCACTATGTCGAGGTCGCGTTTGGCCCTCCGATGCTGGTACGCATCGTCGAGCACCGCGACATCTGCGCCGAGCGTCGACGCGGTACGTATGCCGGCTACCCGGTCCCGGTCAGCGATAACTGCCAGCCCAGGATTCAGCCTGCTGTGGAGCCTGGTTTCATCGCCGCCGTAACCGCGCATAACTATTGCCGGATGGTGCCCAGCCTTCGTGAGCCGGTCAACGAGGTAGGCGCTGAAAGGCGTCTTCCCAGTCCCCCCAACACTCACGTTCCCCACGCTGATTACCGGTATGCTGGACGCATGGCTTGCTATGACGGAGTGATCGTAAAGGACGTTTCTGGCCCAAATCACGGACGCGTAAACCCACGAAAGCGGCGTCAGCAGTGTACGCATCAACCAGGAGGCCGCGGAGTTCCCGTACCATATCTGTTCGACACTCACGAGGCAGTTCCGGCGCGCTCCGCAGCTGCCTCAACGGCACCCATCGCCGACTCAAACTGTGGAGCCTGTTCCGCGGCACTCCGGGCATCGGCTGCCTCAACGTAGATCGGGTCGCTGTACGCGACGGTTACGCGCGAAAATGGTTTCGGTATCATGAAAGCGTCCCAGCTTCGCAGTCGCCACGCCTTCGACGCGAAAACGCCGATCGCAACGAT
>JBDTAB010000168.1:0-18796 GCA_039924865.1 Gemmatimonadaceae bacterium
ACAGCAATCAAGGCCGCGCGACGCTGGGGATACGAGAAGAAAGGCATCCCTGAGGGACTCGCCGAGATCGTCGTGTTCGAGAACAACTTCCACGGTCGCACCACTACTATAGTTGGGTTTTCGTCGGAGCCGTCGTATCGCTCCGGCTTCGGTCCATTCACTCCGGGCTTCAAGATCATCAAGTACGGTGATATCGACGCGCTGCGTGCCGCAATCAATCCAAATACGTGTGCAGTCCTCATGGAGCCGATCCAGTGCGAGGCCGGTATCCTCATTCCACCCGCCGGCTACCTGCGCGCCACATCGGATCTTTGCCGCGAGAACAACGTCCTGTTCATGGCTGACGAGATTCAGACGGGCCTCGGACGCACAGGCCTCATGTTCGCCTGCGATCACGAAGACGTGAAGCCGGATGTCTACATCCTTGGCAAGGCCCTCGCGGGTGGCTTCTACCCGGTTTCAGCGGTGGTGTCGAGCCGCGATGTACTTGAGGTTTTCCGGGCCGGTACGCATGGCAGCACCTTTGGCGGAAATCCGTTAGGATGCGCGGTCGCTCGTACCGCCATCCGCGTACTTACGGACGAAAACCTTGTCCAGAAATCTGCAGAGCTTGGCAGCTGGTTCGTGGGACAGGTTGCGGCGATCAAGCATCCGGACATCAAGTCGGTGCGTGGCCGCGGCCTACTGGTTGGCATCGAGTTGAATGTTCCGGCAAGGTCGTACTGCGAGGCGCTCATGGCTCTCGGAATGCTCTGCAAGGAGACGCACGAGCGCGTGATCCGGTTGGCTCCGCCGCTCGTCACCTCGCGTGAGGATCTCGAATGGGCGCTCGTTCAGCTCCGGACGGTCTTCGCTTCACACTGAGTCGCAGCCCCGTCGAATCGAACAGCCTCGGCCGATCGGCCGGGGCTGTTTTCGTAACCCGTATGGGGCGCAGGCCGTAAGTGAGTTACCAATCGATCGGTCATCCTGTCCTAGCTGAGAAACACTGACGACAGAATCGCCGAGGAAGAGCAATTGTCACCAAAGGCACATCCGCACGTCTCCACCGCACCGCCGTCCGAAGAGTCAGATCCAGCATCCCTCGTCGCCGCGCTTGCGGGCATTGCCGTCTCCCTGACAGATGCCAGATCGACGGAAATGGTGGCGCAAGACGTTCTGGAACGGGCGCATGTGGCGGTTGGGGCGACCGAGATGGCCATCTGGCTGGATAGTGGCGGAGTGCTTTCGCGGACCTGGGGAGCTGGCTCGGACGATGGGTCGCTCGATGAGGTGAAGGCCGCTCTCGCGGGTGCCGCCCACGGCATAGTCGCCTCCGAAATGTCTTTTGGACCGCGCCGGGTCGGGGTGCTGCTGGCGAGGCTATCAGGCGAGGCTTCAGAGTCCGTAGAACAGTTCATCGGTACGCTGGCAGCATTACTGGCGGCCTTCGTCGCCAATTCCGAGCGCTCTCGCAGGCTCGAAAGCGACCTGCAGATCCGGATGCGCGAGGTGCAGGAGCAGAAGCTCTTTACGGAGACGGTGCTTGATCTGCTTCCACTCGGACTTTACGTCATCGATCGCGACTACCGAATCACTGTCTGGAATCGAAAGCGAGAGACGGGCATGCAGGGCGTCTCGCGCGAGGAAGCGATCGGACGCACGATCTTCGATATCCTGCATCGTCAGCCGGCCGATGTCGTCCGACGCGAGTTTGACGAAGTTTTCGCAACCGGAAAGACGCAACAGTTTCAGACCGAGTCCAGCGCCAGCGGCGCACTTCGCACGTACAAGCTCTCAAAGATTCCGATCCGTGACGCCGCCGACACCGTCACTCATATTATTACCATCGGCGAAGACATAACTGACTGGGTCGAAGCGCGCGAGATGGTTGCTCAGAGCGAGAAACTTGCGGCGATTGGCCGACTTGCAGCCGGTATCATGCACGAGATTAACAATCCACTTGCGACCATCGCAGCCTGTGCGGAATCGATGGTACTGGACCACAAGGCGGCCGATGGAGAGCCTGAATACCTCAAGATCATTGAAAGCGAGGTGCAGCGCTGCAAGCGCATCATCGACGGGCTGCTCGACTTCAGTCGCCCGCGCGCGCAGGAGCGCGTCTCACTTCAGGTCAACACTGTGGTGGAGCGGGCTCTGTTTCTTCTCAAACACCATGCGCGGTTCAAGCAGCTGACAGTGCAGGCCGAGCTCGGCACGGAACTCAAGAGCGTGCACGCCAGCTCGGAACAACTCATTCAGGTGATGATCGCGCTTCTCATGAACGCGGCCGATGCAATGCCGCAGTACGGACGCGTGCTCGTGCGCACCAGGCCCGCGCCGCGCGGTGCGAAGCATGTCGTTATCGAAGTGCAGGACGAGGGATCTGGAATGACACGCAACGAGGTGGCGAGAATATTCGAGCCATTTTACACTACAAAGGAGCCTGGTCGCGGCACCGGTCTCGGTCTCGCGATCTGCCACGGTATCGTGGCAGATCATGGTGGCCGTATCGAAGTCTCGAGTGAGCCAGGCAAGGGAACCCGATTTACAATTCTTCTCCCGGTGGAGGAAGTATGAGCGCGGATCATGTCGCTCCGATTCGCGTTCTGATCGCGGAGGACGAGGAGCATCTTGGAGCGATTCTCGAGCACTTTTTGAGAGGTCGTGGTTATACCGTAACGATGTGCCGCGACGGGCGAGCTGCACTTACGGAATTGCACGCAGCTCCCTACGACGTCGCGCTGATCGACATCGTGATGCCGCAGATGGACGGTCTCGAAGTCCTGCGTCATTTGCAGAACGAACCCGCGCCGCCGGAAGTGATAATCATTACGGGCAACGGAACCATAGACACCGCGATCACAGCGATCAAGCTTGGCGCGTACGACTACATCTCCAAGCCGTATCGAATGGCAGAGATCGACGTCATGGTACGCCGAGCCTGGGAGAAGCGTGAGCTGGGCAAGGCCAATACGATGTTGCGTTCGCGCTCACACGTGCTCCCCACGCAGCTCAGCAGCAAGAACGCGGCGATGCGGCAGTTGATAGATGGTCTGCCAGACATCGCGCGCGCCGGTGCACCAGTCCTCATTCAGGGCGAGCGCGGTGCTGGAAAGAGTCATATTGCGCGCTACATTCACGCGCTTTCCGGATGCGTACGCGATTCGCTGGTGGAAGTGGAACAAACAGGTGGGCAGCTCACGGAGCCAGCCACGCTTGTCGGACGTCAGGGCGTTCCGTCCGGCGGTGCAAGCCCCGCCGGCGCATTCCTGGCCGCCGATCGCGGCACGACCGTCATTGACTTCGACGCGCTCGATTCGGAAGCCCGCGCAATGGTTCGATCGGTGCTCGTGGAAAAGTCGTTTGTCCGGCTTGGCGGAACGTATCGCGTTCCACTGACCACGCGCCTGATCATATGTGTGAATGATGCCGCAGATATGGAGACGCTTGCGGCGTTATCGGACATTGTACGCCTGCCTATTCCACCACTGCGGCTGCGGCCCGAGGATCTCGCGCCGCTCGCCGCGGAGTTTCTGGAAGAGCAGACTGGACCAGTCCACGCTCTGGCGCCCGAGGCAGTCGATGTGCTCAGCGCCTACTCCTGGCCGGGAAACGTGCGCGAACTTTGCGTGGTTCTCACCCGGTCGGCGCTGCTCGCCACGCGGGAAACCATCTCGGCCGGCGATCTGCGACTGCTGCTCGCGACCGGAGCGGTCGGTGTCGAAGGAAGAGGTGCGCCACTTTCCGACCTGGAAAAGCTGCATATTGAAGCCATGCTAGTTCGATTCCATTGGCACCAGGGGCGTGCAGCCGAGGCACTCGGCATCTCGACCAAGACACTGTATCGCAAGATGCGCGAGTTCGGCTTTCACAGGCCGCGCAAGCGCAAGCTCGCGAGGGTGCGCCCGGAGGGATGAAGATCCTCGTGATCGAGGACGATCCGACCGTCGGTCAGTTCGTCAAGCGAGGATTGGAGGAACAGCGCTGGACGGTTGATCTGGCCGAAAACGGAAATGACGGAGAGTCGCTCGCACTGACTGGCGATTACGATCTCGTCATCCTGGACATGCGGCTTCCTGGGAAGTCCGGAATGGAGGTGCTACACGACCTTCGTGCCCGCAATTTCCAGCGCCCGGTGCTTGTTCTCACCGCTCAGGACGCTGTTGATGCCAAGGTACAGACGCTTCGCGCCGGCGCCGACGACTACGTGACGAAGCCATTCGCGTTTGAGGAACTCCTGGCGCGCGTGGAAGCTCTTTCGCGGCGCCCGACAACAATGGCGTCGCCAGTGATGCAAGTCGCCGATCTGACGATCGATGCGGACACGCGCGAAGTTCGGCGCGCCGGTCAGCTCATAGAGATGACGCCGAAGGAGTACACCGTGCTCGAATATCTCATGCGACATCACGGGCGCGTCATGAGCCGTACTCTGATTACCGAATACGCATGGGGATATCACTTCGATCCTGGCACCAACATCGTCGACGTCGTGATAAATCATCTTCGCAAGAAGATTGACGCGGATCACGACAAGAAGTTGATCTCGACGGTACGCGGCGTCGGTTACGTTTTGCGCGGATGATACCGGCGCGACTCAAGCTCACGCTCGGGTTTACAATCGCGATGGTTGCGACGGGCGCTGCTCTTGGGATCGCTGTATCGGCGTCGCGAACGGCCGGCGCATACAGCGCCATCGGGCGAGAGGCGCTCACGGACGCAGACCTCGCAATGAGAATAATCGCGCAGGCCGCCGCTGCGCGCGAGGTTATCGTTGCGCGAGATCCATCGGGACTCAACGGCATGTCGCGGCACCTTGCAGAGCGACTGGACGTGATACCCGGCTACGTTGTGATCATCGGTCACAAAGCGGGCGTGGTTTACACCTCTGCGGACGTTGAAGACCTTTCCGATAGCGTCTGGACGTCGCTGCAGCGGGGAATCGCAGATCTCCCAAATGATGGCCCAGCCGGCGTAATTACCGTCGGAGACGAACGCGTGCTGTTCGTCGCACATGCCATTGCCGACACAACTACAGAACTGTCGCGCGTCATCGCTGGCGTGCGAGTGCGCGGTGCGCAGAGTCTGCCGACGGAACTCATGACCACCATTTTTGCGGTGATGCCGCTCCTGATTGCGCTGGCGTCATGGGGCATCTGGCTCATGCTCGGCGGGACATTCCGCCGCATAGAGCGTGTGCGACGCGGTGTTGCGGACATAACTGATGGGCGGAGCTTGCATCGTCGTTTGTCGGACGATGAGTCGAGTCCGGAAATAGCGGCACTCATCACCACGCTCAACTCGATGATAGCACGACTGGAGACGTCGTTTGCGGCCCTTCGGAGATTCACGGCGGATGCAAGCCACGAGTTGAAGACGCCGCTCGCCGTTCTACGTGCCGACGTGGAGCGTGCGATGAGTGCCACCACGCGGAAGGACGACCGACTTGTTGCGCTTGAAGAAGCGCTGCACGAAACGACGCGCATGGCCGATCTCGTGGAGAGCCTTCTGACTCTGGCGCGAGCGGATGAGGGGCGTTTCGATCTCTATCGCGAGCGTGTCGATCTGACCGCGCTCACGCAGGAAGTTTACGAGACAGCAGTCATCCTCGGGGAAGGCGCAGGTGTAACCGTCAATCTGCCGTTCACAGCAGAGGTTTCCATAGGCGGCGACCGCACGCGGTTGCGGCAACTGTTCCTGAACCTTGTGACCAACGCCATCAAGTACACGGCGCGGGGTGGACGCGTTGACCTCGGCCTCGGTCGGCATCCGGACAACGTCACGTTCGCCGTGCGCGACACCGGTGCGGGTATCGCGGCTGCAGACGTACCGCACATCTTCGAGCGATTCTGGCGCGCGGATCGTGCGCGCTCGCGCACCGCGGAACGTGGTGGCTTTGGACTTGGACTCGCGATAAGCCAGTGGATCGCGCAGGCTCACGGTGGGTCGCTTACAGTACAGTCCCGCTTGGGCAAGGGGTCGCTCTTTACGCTCACGCTCCCGCTAGACCCCGCCGACCGTACGGATCCGAGCGAAGAGGATTTGCCGATGTCACGGGTTTAGCGGGCGATCTTCATCGTATTTTCGCACCCGCCCACCGTCATCCCGCGATCCCCCGTCATCCCCGCGAAAGCGGGGACCCATGTTATCGGTCTTGAAGCGCAGGCTGCATCATCGGAGACGGTCGGCAGCAGATGGGTCCCCGCTTTCGCGGGGATGACGGTGGCCGGGGATGACGGAGGGCGGAGGGATTGCGGACGTCCCTTCCGATACGGACGAAGGGCCAGTATCGGCCTGAATTAACGGAAGCTTAATCTTTTGCCCATTCCTGCTTAATAGTGTCGCAGTATCCTTACCTCAGTTCTTTCTGAGGAGCATGCTGCCGCAATGTTCAACCAGCTAATCGAATCGAAGCGCAAGAAGAAACGCAGTCCGGGTACGACTGCGTTCAGCATCGCGTTCCACGCGGGGCTGATCGGACTCGCTGTCTGGGCGACGGCGAATGCCGCCATCAAGAACGAGAAACCGAAGGCGGAGAAGATCGAATTCGTCCAGGTGAAGAAGGACGAGCCGCCCCCGCCGAAGAAGGAGGCGCCACCTCCTCCTGCGAAGGCGATCGCCGCACCGCCGCTTGCCAAGGGCTTCCAGACGGTCAAGGCACCGCCGATCGTGCCGGTCAAGATCCCTGACATCGATCTGTCGAAGGCCGCCACGAACGTTGCGGACTTCACCGGAAAGGGTGTCGTCGGAGGCGTGGGCGCCGGTGTTGTTGGTGCTACCGCCACAACGAACGACAACCAGACGTACTTCTCCTATCAGGTCGAGAAGCCGGCCGCAACGCGGTCTGGATCGCCGACGCCGCAGTATCCTGAAACACTGCGCAGTGCAGGCATCGAGGGAGAGGTTGACGCAGAGTTCGTGGTAGACACCACTGGCCGCGCGGAACCAGGCTCTCTCAAGATTACCAAGGCGACCAACGACCTGTTCAAGGCCGCCGTCGTAAGCGCTCTGCCAAGGATGCGCTTCTATCCCGCGGAAGTAGGGGGCCGGAAGGTCAAGCAGCTAGTGCAGCAGCCGTTCACGTTCACGATCACTCATTAACAGTCTCACCATTCCACGGAGTAACGAACAATGCATCTCTCGCTAATTGACCTCTGGGGCCAGATGGGCGGCTTCGCCCGCGGCATCGTGTACACGCTGGCGATCATGTCTATCTGGACGCTGTCAATCTCGATCAAGAAATGGTGGGAGCTGCGCTCGGCTCAGAGAGAGACGCGGAAGTTCGCCCCTGAATTCTCGCAGTTCCTCGAAGAAGATAATCTCGTTGAGGCCGCAAACCTCTCGCAGCGCTACAAGAAGTCGCACGTCGCTCGCGTTCTCGCGGGCGCACTCTCCGAGACCCGTGCACTTGTTCAGGACGGCTCAGTAACGATCGCCGACATCAACTCGGCGGAACGCGCAATTGAGCGCGAGATGCTGATGACGATTACCGACCTCAAGCGCGGTCTTGGCGTACTCGCGACAAGCGGCGCGACTGCCCCGTTCGTCGGACTGCTCGGAACGACGATGGGTATCATCAACGCCTTCACGGGCATGGCTGTTTCCGGATCTGGCGGTCTATCCGCGATCTCCGGCGGTATCTCCGAGGCACTCATTACGACCGCTCTCGGACTGCTCGTCGCAATTCCAGCAGTGTGGCTGTTCAACTACTTCCAGACGAAGGTCGACAACCTCACCGCCGAAATGACGTACACGTCGAAGGAAATGATCGACTACCTCATCAAGAACGTGTCGGGCGAGTTCGGTCGCAGCCGGTTCACGCGTGAATTCAACACCACCGCGACCGCGGGCAACTCCCCGATTTCCAAATAACCTCGTCGCCGTAGGGCGCGGGTCTCCCGCGCCTGCGGTTTCGTGGTTTCGTGGTTTCGTGGTTTGGGCGCGGGAGACCCGTGCCATTGGTTGGTAAGGCGCGAATTTTCAGGCGCCTTCGGACCGGTGTCCCGCCGGGTTTAATGAGTGCGACGGGGCTCGGTTCCACACTTCTGGAGGATTTGTTTCTATGTCAATGTCAACATCGGGCGGCGGAGTTGCGGCGGAGCCGAACGTGACTCCGATGATCGACGTCATGCTGGTACTGCTGATCATCTTCATGGTCATCATTCCGTCGCTGGTGTCGGGCGTCAACGCGGTACCTCCCGCGGGGCAGAACCTCAAGCCTCTTCCCGTGCAGGATCAGGATCAGGTGCTTGGTATCGACAACGCGGGGCAGTACTTCCTGAACCGTCAGGCGATACCGAACAATACGCTGGGCACGGCGCTGACGAACATCTACTCGACGCGCACGGTGGACAAGATTCTTTACGTCAAGGCTGACAAGAATCTTGCCTACGCAAAGGTCGAGGATGCACTGGATGTCGCCGCGCATAGCGGCGTCCACATGACCGCACTCGTCACGGATCAGCGGCCGGGTACAAAGTCGGCGATCGCCAGCGATAACATCGAGCCGGTCTCCGGCGGAGGGAGCCACTAATGTCAATGTCCGTAGGCGGCAATCGCGGTTTTTCGTCCGAGCCCAACCTCACGCCAATGATCGACGTGCTCCTGGTGCTGCTGATCATCTTCATGGTCATCGTTCCGCAGGGACGCAAGGCGCTCGAAGTACAGCTGCCAGATCCGACGCCGGTAACGACGCCGCAGCCAAGCACCGATCAGATCGTTCTCGAGGTGCAGAAGGACGGATCGTACCTGATCAACAAGCAGCCAGTGCCACCCGGCGATGCTGGGCTGGCGGAAATGATCCACAAGACATTCGACGGTCGACCCGACAAGGTCATGTTCGTGAAGGGTGATCCTGCGACCAAGTACCAGAATGTGATCGAGGCCATGGACGTGGCTCGCGGATCTGGTGTGCTTGTGATCGGTGTGACGCCGAAGTCAACGCAGTAAGTTTCAGCATGTATCGTCCGCCGGTTGGAATACCGCGGCGGGAGCAAAAGCGCTGGCAAGGGTGGATTCTATCCTTGCTGGCGCATTTGCTTTTGCTGCTCTTCGTCTTTTACCCAGCTCTCGACTCCGGTATCGACTACGGGCACCGAGATGGGGCGGGCGGTGCCAGCCCTGCGGGCGGAGGTGGTGGCGGCTTCACGGGCGGAGGTGCGCCGCGCGTTCAGTTCGTCCAGGTGACCCCCCAGCTGCCGTCCGTGACGCCGACCGTTACTCCTCCCGTTACAATTTTGCCGCCGCTTCCTCAGCCCGTACCTCCTCAGGTGAAACAACCGGACGTTACGCCGAAACCGATCGTGCCGCCGGCGTTGGCTACGCCGCAGCAAGCTGCGGCTAGCGTCGGGTCAGGCGGCGCCGGGGCGGGTGTCGGAGCAGGGAAGCTTGGCGGCGGCGGTGCCGGATCCGGTATCGGCGGAGGTGTTGGATCGGGCGATGGGACTGGCAAAGGAAGCGGTGTCGGGCCGGGCACCGGCGGTGGCAACGCAAAGAATTTTCCGCCAACTCTCAAGCAGTTCGTACTTCCACCGCTCCCAATGCCGGACCGTGTCAAGGGTTTCACACTGACTGCATGGTTCGATGTTGATTCGACCGGGAAGGCGACACTGTTGCGCTTCACGCCAACTCCCGACAGAGGTTACAACAGCAGGATCCGTGAAACGCTCCTTGCAGCGCGCTTCAGGCCGGCCGTGCGGCCCGACGGCGTGGCCATCCGCGACACGGTGGATATCCAGGTCGTGTTCTGACCGGTGCACGGGTGATCGATCTTTGCTTTATGGCGCCGGGAACTCTGCAAGACAAAGTATGTTCAACGAGCCTCTGAAGTGGGTACGTGTACTAGCCGGTAACCGCCGCCTCGAGCGCATGCGTCCCTCACCACGCCGCCGCGTCTAGCCTCTCCCACTCCGCTGCGCTACATTCACGCAAAAATTCGTGCTGCATAAACAAAATGTGGTACGCCGACCCGGAGCCGGAGAGCATGGGTGAGTGATACGACCAGCCGTTCCGGTTTCGGAACGGATATGGCCACCTCTGTGGCCGAATCCAGTTTTATCAAGGCGTTGAGCCTTGCCGACGCCACGATGCTGGCGGCCGGTACGATGGTCGGGTCCTGCAGCTTAATTATTTCCTCCAACATCACCGCCAGGTTCAAACGCCTCTCGGGCTGCTCTCCACGGAGACTCGTACGCATGCGCTGGCCGGGCTGCTGATGGTGCTCATTGGCATTCCTGTATACCTCATCTGGCGCGATACCGCGGGAAATATCGCGCGCGACACCGACTAAACTTCCCGCTCAAGTCCTCATCACCGACCGTTCATGACTGTTTCACAATCTTCGCTTCTCTGGATCGTACTCGGCTGCAGTGCCTTTGCTTTGCTGTTCGCGATCTGGCTCTCACGTTGGGTTCTCTCTCGCAGTCGGGGGAACACCGACATGCAAAAAATCTCCGACGCCATTCAGCAGGGCGCCGAGGCATATCTGGCGCGACAATACAAGACGATCGCTGCTCTCGCGCTCGTCGTCGCAGTCCTGCTTGCGGTTGGGTATGGAGTCCTCAGAACAAGCATGCCTACGGACCCTGTCAGCAGCGGGACGTTGCTCGCACTCTACATAACACTTTCATTCCTGCTTGGCGCTCTCAGTTCGGGTATCGCGGGCTACATGGGAATGTGGATCTCGATCCGAGCGAATATCCGCGTCGCGGCTGCGGCCACGACTTCGCTGAACGGCGCCCTGCAGACTGCGCTTCGATCGGGAGCCGTGTCCGGTCTCTTCACTGTCGCGATGAGCCTCGCGGGTGTCGGCGGACTTTTCGCGGTAATCAATAATTTTGTACCGCCTGGCCTCGATCCGGCGATCTGGGCGCAGCGGATTCCGTACCTGATCGTCGGCTACGGATTTGGTGCATCGTTCGTCGCGCTGTTTGCCCAGCTTGGCGGAGGCATCTACACCAAGGCCGCGGACGTCGGCGCCGATCTCGTCGGAAAGGTCGAGGCTGGAATCCCGGAAGATGATCCGCGCAATCCTGCAGTTATCGCGGATCTGGTCGGTGACAATGTCGGTGACTGCGCTGGCCGTGGCGCCGACCTGTTCGAAAGCATCGCCGCCGAAAACATCGGTGCGATGATTCTCGGCGTCATACTGTATGGGCAGTTTGGTATCGCCGGGATTCTGTTCCCGCTCGTGATAGGCGGTCTCGGGTTGCTCTGCTCGATCATCGGCGTGATGTCGGTTCGCACACGAGAGGACGCCGACCCCATGCAGGCGCTGAATCGCGGTTACTACATAACCGCGGCGCTCGTCACGATCGTGTTCTTCTTCGCCACACGCTGGCTTCTCAATCCGATATCAGCGCCGGATGCCTGGTGGCACTTCTTCTTCTGCGGGTTGATCGGAATAGCAACATCGATCGCCTTCGTCTTCATCACGCAGTACTACACTGAATACCGCTACCGCCCCGTGCTCGGCATCGCCGAAGCGAGCCAGACGGGACCGGCGACCAACATCATTGCGGGACTCGCGGTTGGAATGGAATCGACCGTCCTCCCAGTGTTCACGATCGCAATCGCGATCATCGCGAGTTACCACCTTGGCGTCGCGAGTGGCGTCGAAGGGGCCGGTCTCTTCGGTACCGCTGTCGCCACGATGGGAATGCTCGGCACGGCTGGCTACATCCTGGCGATGGATGTGTTCGGGCCGATCACAGACAACGCTGGCGGCATCGTCGAGATGTCCAAGCAGCCTGAAGAGATCCGAAACATCACCGACCGTCTGGACTCTGTGGGCAACACCACCAAGGCACTGACGAAGGGATACGCGATCGGTTCTGCGGCGCTCGCGGCATTCCTGCTCTTCTCTGCGTACCTGGATGAAGTACGCAACTATCGTGGAGCTCCGGTGCAGGTCGATCTTGCCAAGCCGGAAATCTTCGTCGCCGGACTGCTCGGAGCGATGTTGGTGTTCTGGTTCTCATCACTCGCTCTCACAGCGGTTCGCAAGGCCGCGTCATCGGTTATTACCGAAGTGAGACGGCAGTTCCGTGAGCGGCCGGGCATCATGCTCGGCACCGAAAGCCCTGATTATGGCACAGCGGTCGACATCGTTACGGTCGGCGCTCTAAAGGCCATGATCGCGCCTGGCGCGCTCGTGGTCCTATTCCCGATCGCTGTTGGTCTGGTGTTCAAGCAGTTCGGGCTTGGTGCTGAGGCCGTTGCAGCGTTCCTGATGGTCGGAACCATCGCCGGCATTCTCATGGCTGGCTTCCTGAACAACGGAGGTGGCGCATGGGACAATGCAAAGAAGTACATCGAGACAGGCGCGTACGGCGGAAAACGTTCCGACGCGCATAAGGCTGCGGTCGTCGGTGACACCGTTGGTGATCCATTCAAGGACACTGCTGGTCCTTCGCTGCACGTACTCATAAAGCTGCTCAGCACGATCACGTTGGTCCTTGCACCGTTGTTCATTTAAATGCGGGGGCTCTTCGCGCGAAAGTCCGTCTCGGACTTCGAGGAAGATGTAGCGTCGCATGGCGGTCTAAAGCGCACGCTGGGAAAGTGGCACCTGACTGCGCTCGGCGTCGGTGCCACGATCGGCGCCGGCATCTTCGTTACGACTGGAACGGCAATTGTCGGTGACCCGCTCCGACCCGGCGCCGGTCCGGCGATCATCTTCTCGTTTCTCCTTACCGCGGTTGCGTGCGGTTTCGCTGCGCTGTGCTACGCAGAGTTCGCGGCCATGGTACCGATCGCGGGTTCGGCCTACACGTACGCATACGCTGCGCTCGGTGAGTTCATCGCGTGGATAATCGGCTGGGATTTGATTATCGAGTACGCGGTGGGGAATATCGGCGTCGCTATTGGATGGTCCGGCTATTTTCGCGAGTTGATTGCGCATTTTGGATGGCATCTCCCTCCATGGCTCGCAACAGACTATCGGTCCGCGCACGCTGCGTTCGTCCAGCTTGGTGCGGGGAGCGCTGTTGCGGATGCGACTACGCGGTACATCGCTTCGGCGTGGACAACCGCGCCGCACATAATGGACTTCCCGCTCATCATTAATCTGCCGGCAGCTGCGGTAGTAGCATTGATCACGATCGTTCTGGTGATCGGTATCAAGGAATCAGCGGACGCGAATAACGCCATGGTGCTCCTCAAGGTCGGCATCATTCTGTTCTTCATTGCGGTCGGTCTGTTCCTTATCCACCCGACAAACTGGACCAACCCGGAGACCGGTGGCTTCGCTCCCAACGGAATCGCGGGCATAAGCGCGGCGGCGGCGATAATCTTCTTCAGCTATATCGGCTTCGACGCGGTTTCGACAGCCGCGGAGGAGACGGTAAATCCCGGGAAGGACATGCCGTTCGGTATCATCATGAGTCTGGTGGTAACGACGATATTGTACATCGCCATCTCGTTCGTCATGACCGGCATGGCGCCGTGGCAGCAACTCGGCACAGCTGAGCCGATGATCACCGCCCTTCGGTACGCAGCGGGTCCGCCGGCACTGCTTAATGCATCCCGCTTCATCGTTGCACTGGGTGCCGTGATCGCCATGGGAAGCGTACTGCTTGTCTTCCAGCTTGGCCAACCGCGAATATTCTTTTCGATGGCGCGTGACGGATTATTGCCGCCCGTACTCGCCAAGGTCCACCCGCGATACAAGACGCCCTACGTCGGCACGATTCTCACCGGAATCTTCGTCGCCGTGTTCGCCGCCTTCGCGAACATCGCCGAGGTCGTCGATCTGACGAACATCGGAACGCTATTCGCTTTCGTGCTGGTATCGGCTGGAGTCATCGTGCTCCGGCGCACAGATCCTGACAGGCCTCGGCCGTTTCGAGTGCCGTGGGTTCCGCTGACACCGATGATATCCATTGTTGCATGCTTCTATCTCATGACACAGTTGCCGGGCGTGACGTGGATTCGTTTCATCATCTGGCTCGCGGTGGGCCTGGTGCTGTACTTCACTTATGGGTACAAGCATTCCACGCTCCGTCATCGCCGTGATGATGTGAGGGAGAATGCATAGCATCGGCGTCCTCACTCGGGCGGTGCAGTGCTGAAGGCCCTGCGACGCATCTCGCTGACGCAGTGGATCATTCTCGCTGCGTTCATCGGGATTGCGATCGGTGTCGTCGCACCGGCGTTCGCGGTGAAGCTCGACCCGCTGTCGCAGATCTTCCTGCGGATGATCAAGTCTCTGATCGTCCCGTTGATATTCAGCACGCTCGTTGTGGGCATTGCAGGGCACGGCGACGACCTCAAGAAGGTCGGCCGCCTTGCCCTCCGATCATTGATCTACTTTGAGCTAGTTACAACCGGCGCGCTCATCATCGGGCTTGCGGCGGTGAACATCGTCAAGCCTGGCGTAGGTGTCTCGCTCGGCGGAGCCAGCACCGCGACAGGGACGGAGCTCGCTGCGCATCCGGTCACTTTCGGCGGAGTGCTTGAGCACATGGTACCGCAAAGTTTCTTTGAAGCGGCGTACCATAATGAAGTTCTTCAGATCGTCTTCTTTGCAATCATCTTCGCAGTAGCGCTGACGAGACAAAAGGGCGACAAGAAGCAGTTGATGCTGAACGTGTGCTCGTCGCTTTCCGATCTCATGTTCAAGTTTACTGAGATCGTCATGACATACGCGCCGATCGGAATCGGCGCGGCCCTGGCCGTTACAGTCGGAACCAGTGGGATCGGCGTTCTATTAGGACTCGGAAAGCTGGTTGCAACGTTGTACGGCGCGCTCGCGGTCTTTGCTCTGGTAGTCCTTCTCCCTATTGCGGTGTTGAGCAAGATTCCGCTCAGGCCATTTTTCAAGGCCATACGACAACCTGCGCTAATCGCATTCTCCACTGCATCATCCGAAGCTGCGCTCCCGATAGCGATGGAGAACATGGAAGAGATGGGCGTTCCGGCGCGCATCGTCGCGTTCGTCATGCCCACGGGCTATTCCTTCAACCTTGATGGAAGCACGCTTTATCTGGCCGTCGCGTCTGTCTTCGCCGCGCAAGCCGGCGGAATTCACATGACCCTTGGACAGCAGCTAGTCATGATGTTGACGCTCATGCTGACGAGCAAGGGAGTGGCCGCGGTACCCAGGGCGTCGCTTGTAATCCTGTCGGGAGCATTGACGATGTTCGGTCTCCCGCTTCAGGCCGTCGCGGTAATACTCGGCGTGGACGCGTTCATGGACATGGCCAGGACGACGGTCAATCTTGTCGGGAATTGCCTCGCTAGTGCGGTAATGGCGCGCTGGGAAGGGGATATGCCGCCCTCGACCGGTAGTGAGGAGCAGATGGCCGCCTAGGCCATCTGGCGGGGCTAATCCTAGTTGGTCAGGATGATCTTTCCAATGTGTGGCTCCGCCATACGTCGGTGGGCATCTGCTGCATGCGAAAGCGGAAACGTGGAATCGATTACCGGAATAATCGATCCGCGTTCGAGGAGAGGCCACACGCGAAGCATCAGTTCCTGCGCGATCACCGCTTTCTCCGGAACTGGTAGACGTCGCATCAGCGACCCGGTGATCGTCAATCGCTTCTGCATCACCGGAGCGAGGTCTACGTTGACCCGGCTGCCAGCCATGTACGCAATGTTGACGAGTCGCCCGTCAGTGGCCAATGTGCGGAGATTTCGTTCGAAATACTCGCCGCCGACCATGTCGAGGATGACATCGACGCCACGTCCGCTCGTGCGCTCAAGTGCGACGTTCGCGAAGTCCGCAGTGTGATAATCAATCGCAACCTCGGCGCCGAGGCGCACGCATGCAGCGCATTTTGCCGGGGTGCCAGCCGTGGCAAAGGCCCTCGCACCGATCGCTCGCGCCAGTTGAATCGCAATCACGCCGATGCTACTCGTGCCACCGTGTACGAGGAGGATTTCACCGGCGGACAGCCGACAGCGCTGGATCACGTTGTACCAGACGGTGAAGAGCGCCTCCGGAAGAGCCGCTGCCTGAACCATGGAATAGCCTTCCGGGATTGGCAGGCACTGAACTGAAGGCGCGATGCACTCCGTTGCGTATCCGCCGCCATCGACCAGCGCGCAGACTTCGTCGCCCACGCGCCAGACCATTCCAGCGCGTTCGCCTGCCCCCGCTACATAACCGGAGACTTCCAGGCCGAGAATTGGCGACGCGGTCGCCGGCGGGGCGTATCGGCCCTCGCGTTGATGCAGGTCGGCGCGATTCACGCCCGCGGCCTCCACATGGATTCGGACATCGTCCGGTCCAAGCTGAAGTGCGGCACCTTCGGTGAGGTGCATTTCGTCCGGGCCGCCTGGGCGAACTACCTCAATATGACGGATGGATCCCGTGGATCCGAACGGAGATGTCATAGTCGGAGTGGCCGTCGGTCGCTCATGCGCGCGCGGTCACCATGCGAAGCGCGAGCTTGACCGCGCCGCGCGCGCCGTCCACCTCGTCTGCATGGATGGTCACACCTGGAGCAGCCGCGCGTAGCCGCCGCTCGAGGCGCTTCCGTAACAGCGAGCCTTTGTGAAGAAGTCCGCCAGAGAGCGCGAGATCGAATGCTGCTCGATCATCGACGAACAGCTTTTTCGCGAGCGCGCGCACGTGCAGTACCAACTCCTCAACCGCCATGTCGACGATGGTGTTGGCACGAACGTCATCCTGCATGGCCATGGCAAGCACGGAAGGCGCGAGTGCCGCGAGAGTGTCGCGATCCGCTGCGATCGCCCATGGGATCAATTGCTCGACTTCATTTACCTGCGCGGCAGTTAGAATCGCACCGGTCAGTGTTGTCTCAGGCTCGCGTCCGTCGTACGCCGCTGCAACGACACTCAGCGCGCGCCGCCCAATCCATGCGCCACTTCCTTCGTCGCCAAAAGTCACGCCCCATCCGCCACAACGAGCCAACATCCCAGACGGGCTGCGGCCGTAAGCAATCGACCCGGTTCCCGCGATGAGAAGCACGCCCGATCGATCGCCGAATGCATCGGCGAGAGCGATGCTTGCATCGGTTTCGACGACCACGTCGTCCGCAAGCTCTCTCCCGGACAGGGCGTCCTGCAGTGCGCACTGTTCGGCCTCGCGTCCGGTGCCGGCGACGCCAGCGTAGACCACTCGAGGCATTGCACCGATCTGTTCGACGCTCTCAAGAGCGCTGGTCACGAGCGCGGCGATCACGTCGGCGCAGCGTTCTGCGTTGCCCGGCGACATCGAGGCTCCAGAGCCTGTGAGTTCTGCCAGCGTTTCACCCTGATCTGTGGCCACGATCACGCGTGTCTTGCTGCCACCGGCATCGACCCCAACAACTATTTCGACGTCACTCATGGTGCGTGCCATTCCTGATTCGTGCGCTTCCGTGCGGGAAGAGCGATGTGATGATTCCAACCGAAACTGTTACCGTCGTACCTATCAGAACGTACCATGGCCACGCGATCGTTCCAATAGGTGCGAGCGCCGGCCACCATACAGCGAGCTGCTTGGCGAAGACGATGATGCTCATTACCGCGATGCCCACGCCCATCCCTGTAATAGCATCTCGTTGCTGAGCCCGGGGCCAGAGGATGCCGAGCGCGAAGCCGCCGAGCAGTGCTCCGTACGTAAACGAAGCGATAGCCAGCGCGACGATAACGACGGGCGTTCCCTGTTCGCGGTAGAGCAGGGCAATTACAAGAAGCGTAACTCCCCAGGCGAGACTGGTAAGTTTCGCGATTCTCAGGGTTCGTGCGTCATTTGCATCGCGATGTGTGAGCGGCAGGTAGATATCATGGATCGTTGCGGCGGCGAGCGAGTTGATTGCTCCCGAATGCGCGCTCATGGTCGCAGCCAGAATCGCCGCGACCAACAGTCCCATGAGTCCGGTAGGCATCGCGGTCACGATGAACGTCGGAAAGATCTGGTCAGGCGAGTCGAAGTGTCGAGCGCCAAAGAAAGCCCACAATCCGACGCCGATGAGCAGAAAAAGTGCGAATTGAAAGAACACAGCGAACCCGCTACCGATCAATGCACGTCGTGCATCCTTGAGCGATGATGCCGTCATCAGTCGCTGCACTATCACCTGATCTGCTCCGTGCGACGCCATGGACAAAAATGCGCCGCCGAGCAGTCCGGCGAAAATGGTTTGCGGTTGGTCGAAGCCCGTGTAGAAGCTTATTGCCTGCAACTTTCCCGCGCTGGCGGCAGTATGGATGATGGAACCCCATCCCCCAGTAACACCGTGTCCAATGATTACGACCGCGACAGCAGCTCCGATCAGGTAGACGGATGTCTGGATGACATCAGTCCAGACCACCGCGCGAACACCCCCGAAGTACGTGTAGATCAGCGTTAGCGCGCCGAGTACCAGTATCGCCGCCGGCATTACAACCGTGACCGGCAGGACTGGTGAGAGAATCAATGCAATGGGGATCGCTGTCGCGAATACGCGCACGGAGTCGGCGAATGCGCGCGTGAACATGAACACAACCGATGCGAAGCGTCTGGTGGCGACGCCGAAGCGCTGTTCGAGCAGGGCATAGGCGGTGACCAGGTTCCCCTTGTAGTAGCGCGGGAGCAGGGTATACGCGACGACAATGCGACCGATGATGTAGCCGCCTGCGATTTGCAGAAAGCCGAGATTGCCGATATACGCGAGTCCCGGAATTGAAATGACTGTGAGCGCACTCGTTTCCGTTGCAACGATGGAAAAGAGTACGGCCCACCAGGGAATCGTGTGGTTGGCGACGAAGTAGTCGCGGGTGTTCTTCTGATTGCGTCCGAGGTAGACGCCGAGGAGGGTCGTGCCAGTCAGGTACGCGATGAGAACAATAAGATCGAGGGCGGTGAACGAGTTTCTCATTCACCGCCCTC
>JBDTAB010000169.1:0-5598 GCA_039924865.1 Gemmatimonadaceae bacterium
TTGCAATGCTCGCCATCTGCATTGCAAATGCGCAAGATCGTCGTATCGCGCGCGCAGATTCTGTTCGGCCCGAGGCGGTTCTCCTCGAGGTGCGAATTGGCGACGTTGCCTCCGCCACGCTGCAGGCAGTTCGGCTCGGCGACGCCGTCCGTCTACCTCTCGCGGAATTGCTCGCGCTGGCTGGGCTTCCCGCACGTCGTGAGGCGGTCGGGTACGTTTCGGAAGACTCGCTAACTGCCATTCTGCACGCCCCCGTCACAGTCGACTGGGATGACCTGACCGCGACCATTGCCGACGATGGCACGCTTCCAGTAAGTCGGGCGCTGGCACGTGAGCAACGACGTGTCGATTTCCAGCGGGCAAAGGAGCATGCCATCGCACCGATCCCGATCACCGTGGGCATTCCGGCATTGCCGCGTGACGTCGTCGTCAACTACGACGTGATGTCAACGGCAGATCATGCGCGCCAGACGACTTCGATTCGTGCAGCGGTAGGCAGCAGTGTGCTAGGAGGTGCGCTCGAGTTCGGCGTACTCAAAGCTCCCGGTGTCGTTCAAAACTCACTGACATGGGAACGCAGTTTTCCAGACCGATTACCCGTTCGCAGCATGCGCGTTGGAAGCGTGCCGCTCGGCGAAGCCGGACTTGGAACCGGTTTCATGCTGTCAAGCCAGATTCCCAACCAGATGGGTGCGATTGAACCAATCGTTCTTAAAGGTTCATCAGGCTCGGGATGGCAGATCGAGGTCTACAGAGATAACGACCTTGTATATGCCGGTCTGGCCGACTCGGCGGGACGATACGCCGCAAGAGTTCCAGCGTCTCGTGGTGTAAACCGATTCACTGTTTCCGTTTACGGTCCGGATGGCGAGTGGCACACTCGTAACCACTACATCTCCGTCGGCGGCGACGCGCTGAGGCGGGGAACTGGGTTTTATAACATCGCGGTTGGGAAGTGCGCCTCGGTCGTTTGCGATTCGGCCGCGCAGTTGGATGCGAGATACTCTCCGGTATCAGGCATCACCTTTGGTGGCGCTTTAAGCGACGAAGTCACGGGAAAAGATCACCACTTTCAGAACACCGCGATTCTGTTCGTGCAGCCGCGAGATGATCTTGATGCCGAGATTCAGTCGGCCGCAAACCAGCTCGGAGTGCAAGCACACTATGCACCAGGTCCGGCGTTTGACCTTGCCGCGAGTTATAGGGGAATACCGCCAGTCCACGGCTATCGCAGGGCGGGGGCGCCACTGGCGGCTACCACCGTCAATGCATCGTGGAGATCGCAACGCAGTTGGTTCATGTCTGCTTCGGCGGACTTTACCGATCGCGACTTCGCGGGAAGGCAGCGCCTCCGGATAGCTACTTCCGTATCGGTCGTGGGCGCCTATCTGCACCCGTCGGTCATTTTCGCGCGCCGTCCCAACGCGGCGTGCCCGACCATGCAGTACGGCGTGTACTCCGAGTCAGGCATGCCAGCAATGTTTCCAGCCGGCAGCCGGCTCCGCATTGGTATTGCTGATGAGCCTTACGCGGACTCCTTTGCCGAGTTGGCGCTGCCCGTGACGTCGGCTGCGCAACTGCAGATTGGCGCGAACTGGGCGCCTGGGCAGCGAACCCCTGGACTCACGCTCGCCATGGGCATGATTTCCCGTGCTTCCAGATTTGATGTCAGAGACATCGCGTCCCAAATCGGTCACACTCTTACCAGTTCGATCTCCGGATCCGCAACGATTGGACTGGGCGCGACCCATGGATCGCCGCGCGTGTCGCTATCCCCGTTTCAGCAACTCGGCAGCGCGCAGATTGCCGGAATCATCTTCATGGATGACAACGGGAATGGAATTCATGACGTCGGCGAGCCAGGAATACCGACTGTGTCGCTCGTCGTTGGCGACATGTCAGTCGACACCGATTCCAGTGGCACGTATCGCGTCCTCGGGCTTACTCCATTCGTCCCACTCACCATCGCGGTCGATTCATTGACTCTTCCTGATGAGTCAATGGTTGCGCCGTCCGTTCGTGTTACTCCACCTGCGAACGGTACAACGCGGGTTGATATCCCGGTTACCAGTGCGCCTTCACCCAGCGGTCCTGTGCACTTCGTGCACGGTGTCTCCCGTGTCGCGCAACACGCGCAGCGCTGCGACTCGGCGGCCATCCATCGCGACAACTTCGAGTCCCGCACCGGCTATTCGAACCCTGTCGCCCACCCGTGGCAGTCGGCCGAGTCGAGCGAACACGTATCCCCCCAGTGTCGACCAGTCTCCATCGGGAATGTCGAGATCGTAATCATTCCGTGCGTCGATCAGCGACAGTGTACCGGCCAGCTCGAGTACCCCGTTCATTTCGAGCGACGTCCGGGCGGCCATGTCGTACTCATCCGTGATGTCGCCCATTACTTCCTCGACAAGGTCCTCGATCGTAATGATGCCAGCCGTGCCGCCGTACTCGTCGATCACGATCGCCATGTACGCCCGCGTCCGTCGCAGGTCATCAAGGACCCTCTCCGCCGCTCTGCTATCAGGAACGTACAGAGCCTCACGCATCAATTCCGTCAGGTTGAATGTCGAGCCCGGCTCTCGCAGCCACAAATCCTTGGCGAGAAATACGCCGACGATATCGTCCAGTGTTTCACGATAGAGCGGATAGCGTGAGTAACGCTCCGCCCTCAGAATCTGTAGAACCTCTTCCTGAGTCGAATCAATGTCGATCGCCACAACCTCGGTCCGGGGCCGCATGACGTCGTGCGCTCGCTTCTGCTTGAAATCAAAAACGCCAGCGAGCATCGCTCGCTCCGACTCGTCCAACTCGCCGTGGGCATGCGAGTGCATCACAAGAGTGCGCAGCTCATCCGGAGAATGCGCCGGCACTTCATTCTCTACAGCCTCGGGCATCCCGATGGCATGCGCCACGAGATTCGCAATTGCGTTGATAGCTATGACGAAAGGGGTCAGCAGGCGGCCGATCAATCTCACGACTGGTACCGCATACCGTCGTGCCAGTGCCGGGTGCTCTCGCGCCACCGCCCGCGGCACCATCTCACCGACTACTATATGAAGCAGCACAGCCAGCGCGAACCACGCCGCGCCGCCGGCAACGCCCAAGCCGACTGCTACCAGCGAGCTTCCAATCCGAGCAGCCGTGGTTGGGGCCGCCCGGCCTTCCTCGTCGTCCATCGGAACGCTCAGGGCAGCCTCAGCGGCGGCAAAGATCGCGCTCGCCAAGACGAGCGCAATAATCCAGATCAACCGGGTCGCAATCCCGCCTGCCCAGTTTTCGGTTGGTAAGTCTGTCGGCATCCCTCCCTAAATCTACCCCTGCAAACGCCGGCATTGCCCGCTCCGCGCCGAACGATCGTCCTAGACAGCCAAATTCCACCCTGGGCTTCCCCCCGCCGGTGGCTCCGCGTTGCACGTAGCCGGTCAGCGTCGTCTAGGTATTGCAAAATGCAATACCGCACTCCGCAATCCGCGCCGGCTCTGGCCGCCTCGCACGCTCATCAGGTTCCGGTCCGCCGGATTCTGTGGTGGGTCTATCTGGCACGCCTCGTTGTCGCCAGCGCGATCTTCGTCACCGCCGTTTACTCCTGGCAGTACGCGTCGCGAGAAGACACTCTTGTCGCCTCGCTTCTGTTTGCCGGCGCGATGCTGTTCACCGGACTGTCGGCACTCTACACACACGTCTACCGCCGATCGATCGCAATCGCCGTAGTCTATGCCCAGGCAATCTTCGACGTAACTCTCGTTACGGCGATGGTGCATCTCACCTGGCACGCGACGTCGTCACAGTTCGCTCCACTCTACATTCTCGTTATTGCGGTCAGCGCTCTACTGCTGCCGGCGCGAGGAGTGACCCTCATCTCCGCTCTCGCCATCCTGCTTTACGCAGGAGAAACCGTGATCGTGCGCGGCGAGACGGTCGGCACTGAGATAATTCTCCAGCTTGCAATCTTTACGATCGTCGCTCTCGGCAGCGGCTACATCGCATCGCGACTCCGTGCGCAGAGCGTCGGTACCGAGGCAATGGCCGAGGAACTTGCGCGATTTCGGCTGCACCAAGGTGAGGTGGAGCGGTTGCATCTGCGCGCCGAGCGCCTCGAAGCTGTGGCTGAACTGGGCGCGTCGATGGCTCATGAAATAAAGAATCCGCTCGCATCGATTCGGAGCGCGGTAGAACAACTATCTCTGTCGGCAAAGGCAACAAGCGACGACAGGGTTCTTACATCTCTGGTCGTGCGCGAATCCGACAGGCTCGCGCGCCTTTTGACCGGTTTTCTCGATTTTGCGCGCGTCGATGTCCCGTTGACAAGGCGCCTTGATCTATTAACGGTCGTTCGCAATGCGGCAGACCTCGCGTCGTCACACCCCTCTCGGCCGGTCGGTTGTCGAGTGGAATGCGATTTCCCGCGCGGGTCGCTCGAACTTACTGGCGATGAGGACATGCTTCATCGCGCGTTCTTCAATCTGATTCTGAACGGCCTTCAGGCATCGCCTCCGGAAAGCGTAGTGCGGCTCGAGGCCGCGACGCTTCTGCCACAGCAGCTCGACTGGCGTGCTGCTGCGTTCGAGAGTGGAGCTATTGCCGTCCGTGTTATCGATTCGGGGACGGGCATTGAAGATTCTGCACGGCCAAAGCTGTTTCATCCCTTCTTCACCACAAAGCCCGGTGGAAGTGGGCTGGGTCTCGCGATCGTCCATCGCGCGATCGAGGCCCATCACGGCGTCGTAGTCGTTGATAGCGACACTCGCGGCTCACGCTTCACCGTCCTCTTTCCCCGCGCATGATGACTCCCACCAGCACCGGACCCAGCGTCCTTATCATCGACGACGAGCAGGGAATCCTCGATGTGATGCGGATACTGCTCTCCAACAACGGTTTCGTACCATACACCGCACACGGCGGCCGCGCAGGCATCGAGCAGATCCAGGCACTGGCGCCGGACATCATCATAAGCGACATCCGGATGCCCGACGTTAGCGGCGCGGAGGTGCTTTCAGCGGCACGTGCGGCGAACCCGGAGACACCGGTAATACTCATGACTGCACAGGCGACTTTGCAATCGGCGATGCACGCAGTTAACGAGGGGGCGTTCTATTACATCCAGAAACCTTTCCGCAACGATGAATTGCTCGCGATCATTCATCGAGCATCCGAGCATCGCGCGCTCCGCGTGGAGAACCGAAATCTCAAGCAGGAGATTCGAAAGCGTGACCGGGAGAATGCACCGATCGGCCAGAGCGCAAACTGGCTCGCGGTCCTTCAACTTGCTGCCACTGTAGCTCCGACAGACTCGACGGTGCTTCTGCAAGGGGAGTCCGGTACAGGCAAGGAAGTAGTCGCCAGATACATTCACGAAATGTCCGGCCGCACGGCAAGCCCATTCCTGTCTGTGAACTGCGGCGCATTGCCCGAAAGCCTGCTCGAGAGTGAACTCTTCGGTCACATGAAAGGCTCATTCACCGGCGCGGTAAAGGATAAGACGGGCCTCATCGCTGCCGCCATGGGTGGCACCTTCTTTTTGGACGAAGTCGGCGAGATGACACCCGCGACGCAGGTCAAGCTCTTACGCACGCTGCAGCAGCGCGAAGTGCTGCCTGT
>JBDTAB010000170.1:0-4670 GCA_039924865.1 Gemmatimonadaceae bacterium
TGGCAGTGGATCCCCGCTATGCGCCGCTGCTTCGCACCGCCGGCCTGCAGGACCTGCTGGACGAAAACGCGCAGTCGAGTGAGACGGAGCGTGGTCCCCGCTGACGGGGTCGTCATCGTAGAGTCCCGGCGCCCAGATCCATTGTCGCTACCGTACCGCTCGGCGCAGGTTGCGCATCCCGGCGCGGCGACGATCTTTCACATCATGAGCGACCGACGATACGATCAGAAGGAAGTCGCGGACATCTTTCGTGCTGCAGCCGAAGGATCGCCGTCGCTTCAGCAACCCCTCACTGTCGAAAAGGGGCTGACCATCGCCGAACTTCAGTCCATCGGGCGCGAAGTCGGTATCGCTCCTGATGCAGTTGCGCAGGCCGCGGTTGCGCTCGACGTGCGACGAGGCTCTACTCAACGAAAATTCCTTGGCATTCCGATCGGAGTGTCGCGCACCGTCGATCTCAACAGACGGTTGAGCGTGTATGAATGGGAACAGCTGGTCGTCGAGCTGCGCGAGGTATTCGACGCGTACGGCAAGACCAGAGTCGATGGACCATCGCGGCGGTGGTCCAACGGCAACCTGCAGGTGCTCCTCGAGCCCACGGAAACCGGCCAGCGACTGCGCTTTCGCACCGTCAATGGCGGAGCACAATCTTGCATCGCCATAGGAGTCGCAGCGCTTGGCACTGCGGCAGCGGTATCCATCCCGATGGCAATTAGTGGACATCTCGCTCAGGCGAGTACCGGAATCGGTTTCCTCGGTATCATCGGAGCCGGATTGATCGCGAGTATCGCCGTTCGGCTTCCAAAGTGGGCGCGACTCCGCGCGCATCAGATGGAGACGATTGGTGCCCAGTTCGCGATTAAGGCATCGTCACCCGACCCGCAACTACCCCCGCCGTCCGCGGAATAGCCGACGGCGACGTCCTGCGGCTGCGAACCCACCGAGTCCAAGCGCAAGCATTCCTGTAGTAGCAGGCTCAGGTACCGTTGTTTCCGGAGTCGAATACAAGTCGTCGAGCGTCCACGCGTTCCCATCTCCGCCGCCAGTGATCTTCACTCCGTCGAACGGCGTGTTGTATACCGCGATCGATTGCCACTGCGCAGTATTCTCAAAGTTGAAGCTTCCGGTTCCGACGACATCCTCGCCCAGCAGAGCCGAAACCGATACCGCGGGAGTTCCAGCAACGGAAAATAGTAGCGTGCTCTGCGGTGCGGAGAATTGAACCGACTCGGTTGCCGGAGTGCTACTCGCCGGAATCGCGAGGAAATTGTTGTCCTGCGTACTTGGCGCTGCAATTACATTGGCGCACTGATTCACGATTGAGCCACTACCGATAAATATCAGACCGGCCAACCCACCAGGTGGATCCGCCTTCGCAACGCTGCATGGTGCCGGAGGGCCCGAAAAAGTGGTCGCAACGGTAGTCGGAGTGAGGTAGACATCCTGCGCGCCGTAGGCTACCAGTTGCATCAATCCCCCCGCCCCCTGCGCGTTGACGGAACTTGCGGCGACCGCTGTCATAACGGCTAATGCACTCACGCGCGCGAAAACTGCATTTATCATGTGCCTTTGGACAGGGTCTCAGGATGCGCCTCCCGCAAAAAGGAGTCCACGATGTGCGGCCTGCGAGCTGCAAATGTTACGCGGCTCATACCGCAGCGACGGCGAGGAAGAGCGATAGCAGGCCCTCGATCGTACAGGAGGCGGGCCTGAACGTCGGCGCGAAATTGCCCGCCGGCCTTTCCATGTGAGTGTATCGAGCGCAGATTCTGTCTACTCCGAAGGCCCTACCCACCAACGAGAAACATTACGTGCCCAAAACCATCGTAGTAACAGGCTGCAGCTCAGGATTTGGGCACGACGTTTCCCGATGTCTCGCGCAAAAAGGCGATCGCGTGTACGCGACAATGCGCGGAACAAACGGTAAAAACGCGAAGATCGCGGCCGAGCTTCGCGACTGGGCCACTGCACAGAGTGTAGAACTGAGAGTCGTCGAAATGGATGTTACATCCGACTCTTCAGTCGATGCGGCCGCCACGAAGATCCTGGCGGAATCCGGCGCGCCCGACGTCGTGATCAACAATGCAGGTCAGATGTACGTTGGAATCGCGGAATGTTTCTCACCGGACGAAGTCAGCGCTCAACTCGATGTGAATGTCGTCGGATTGCACCGCGTCTCCCGTGCATTTCTCCCGGCGATGCGGAAGCACGGTGCCGGACTCATCATCAACTTGAGCTCCGTCGCGGGACGCGCCGCGGTTCCCTTCAACGCTGTGTATCACGCCAGCAAATGGGCAGTCGAAGGCTACTCGCTTGCGCTGCGCGGCGAGCTAGCATCCTCAGGCGTTGATGTTGTTGTCGTTGAGCCCGGACCCTTCACGACTGCGCTGTTTCCGTCGATGCGACTGCCGGCAGATGCTGACGGGCGGTCTGCGTCGTACCCGGCGATAGTGCACGAAACTTTCGCCGCGATGGGTGGGATGTTCGATGGCCTCTTCAACGATCCAGACGTGCCGACCGATCCGTCTCTCGTAGTTGATCGATTGGTTGAGCTCGTAAACATGCCGGCTGGCACCAGGCCGTTCCGCAGCGTAGTCGGTGTGGATCTGGGTGTACGTGCGCGCAACGACGCGGTAGAGCCGTTCGATACCGGCTTGCTCGAGGGCGCCGGGCTGACTTCGTTCGCGACGCTCAAGCTCCGGTAGCGAGCTCGGCCTGGCCCTCCGGTCCTGTGCGCAGGCTCCTTCCTCAGGGCCGGCGGAGCCGACCCTACCTACTTATTCGCTCCGTCCGTCAGCCCGGCGGAGCCGCTACACCCCTTCCGCCAACGCGGCAACCGCTTTCACATCACCCTGATCCAGCCGCAGCATCACTGTGCGCGTCGGGAATGCCATGCTGATTCCAGCTTTCTCGAACTCGCGATAAAGCTGGAAATTGATGTTCTGCTGAATGTCCATGTACTTGTTGAAGTCAGGACTCAACACTATATAAACCGCTTCGTACACCAGGGCGGAATCTCCGAACTGCTTGAAATGCGAGCGATCGAACCGAACCTCCGGCTGCGCGATTATCGCATCACGAATCATCTGCGGGGCCTTCTCTACCAAATCCGCCGGTGTGCCATATTCTGCACCAATGGTGAACACGATGCGACGCTCCCGCATCCGCTTGTAGTTCTGAATGCGAGATTTGAGAAGGTCGCCATTGCCGAATATCAACTGTTCACCTGACAGACTTCCAAGTCTCGTTGACTTGAGGCCGATCTCCTGCACTGTCCCCCGCATATCACCGACCTGAATGAAGTCGCCAACCACGAACGGCTTGTCGATGATGATCGACACTGATGCAAACAGATCGCCGACGATGTTCTGCACCGCAAGAGCCACCGCAATACCGCCGATACCAAGGCCTGCGAGGAGCCCTTTAGTGTCGAATCCGAGAGTCGCAATGGCGCTGAGAATGATTAGTGCGAAAACCACGAACCGTGCGGCCGCGCTGATCGTGCGTATCACTGTCACACTACCCGCATCGGTTTTGAGCCGCTCTCTGATAACCCGCTGGGCCCAGAACTTGATCAGGCCATGACACCACCATGCGATCTGCAGTAGCGTAACCAGCGTGACAAAGATGCCCAGCACGTGTTCCGTTCGTTCAGAAAGTACGAGCGTCGTTGCGGCGGAGCTGACTGCGAACAGTGCGATGAACGTGTAGCGCGTGTGACGTACAATATCGAGCGTGATCGCCTTGGTCGTGTTGGTCGGCTTGAGGCGCCGGCTCAACATTATGCGTCCAACAGAGAGTACTGCGGTGATCGCAATCGCGACCCCCGCCGCGATAAGCCACGTCAACGCGGTATTGCTGAACAACTTCCAATCAAGTAGCGCAGTCATGCTTCGTCCTCGGACGAAGCTGGCGCGCGCGACGAACTCAACGCGACGTCAGGGTTCTTCCACTCGATGACGGCAGCGTAGCCAAGGCTTTCCGGATCATGTCGCAGATAGTTGGGGACAATCCCAAGCACATTGAACCCGCGCCGTAGCTGAAATGTCAACGTACGATCCACCATTTCACCGCGCACCACAGCAGCGGCATAGTCTTCTGCCGTCATGGTCGCCGCATGCCGATGGTAATCCCGCAACCGCGCGCCCGCCCGTATTCGCCACAGCCCACGCTGCTTCGCCAGACTCTCACGAGCACGGTACAGCATCGAGCCGACGCCCTTCCCCTGCATCGATGGATGCACCATTATTTCCGCTCCATACAGTGTGTGACCAGCCTCGGGGTCATGATTGGAAAACGTGCCCCGCTCGGTAAAATCGCGCCAGGCAGTATCAATCTCATAATCATCCCACCGAACGATCAGGCTCGCCGCCATGCCTACCACATCACCGGTTTCCGACCGGACGACCACGAACTGACCCTCGGGAAATACCTCCCGATGACTAGTCAGTTGTACCCTGGTCCACGCCGGCGAACCGACGTAGACCGAAGACGTCAGCGCAATGACCATGTCGGCGTCTTCGTCTGTTGCGAGACGCAACTTCAGCTTGGCGGGGTCGTCTGACGGCAACGTCATAGCGATTTCTTTCGCATCTCCGCAATCACCGATGCGGTGTGGGCGTTGTCCAGCAGCGGAAGCACGGTCCCACGCGTTCGCGCTTCCTGGATCG
>JBDTAB010000171.1:0-10724 GCA_039924865.1 Gemmatimonadaceae bacterium
AGTCCGGTCGCGATATGGATCGCGAGCGGCACTCACCTCATGATTTCGTGTTGTCGAGTACGAGTCTAGCGAGCTTGACATCTTCCCATGTTGGTCGCTTCCAGGCGGGGTTACGTAAAAGCGCAGATGGATGATACGTGACGATCAGCGGAATTCCATGATAGCGGTGTACGGCGCCCCGGAGCTTCCCGATGGGCGTCTTTGTATTTAGCAGAGTCTGCGCAGCAAAAGTGCCGAGCGCTAGAATCACTTTCGGCTTCACCAACTGTATCTGCCGGACGAGATACGGGCTGCAAGCCTCGATTTCGTCTGGCTGCGGATTGCGATTTGCCGGCGGCCGGTGCTTCAGAACGTTGGTTATGAACACCTGGTCACGAGTCAGATCGATGGCCGCAAGGATCTTTGTGAGCAGGGCTCCGGCCTGGCCTACGAACGCGTGTCCGGTTTCATCTTCGTTCGCGCCGGGTGCCTCGCCAACGCACATGAAGTCCGCGTCGGGGTTGCCGTCCCCCGGTACCGCGCACTTGGCTGACTCGTAGAGCCGGCAGCGCGTGCAATCCTCGATCAGCTTTGCGAGTGCACTGAGCGACTTTACAGCGTGAAATGGATTCTGCTCGAAGAGCGTGCCGGTGGAATCACCCACGACCAGCCCATGCTCGAACCGGTTCGCCAATTCGTCGTTGTCGATATCGCTCTCAACGGGCGGAGCGGCAGAGCCGCGAACGACCTGCGGGACATCCTCCGCCACCCGGTTCGGTGCAGCCGGTTCGCGGTGAACCTTGGCAACGGCGGGCGCTTCGGTCCGTTTGGCGCTCGGCGCAGCCGGCGGTGGAGTTGGCGGTGGAGTTGGCGGTGGAGTTGGTTGAGCCGGTCGGGACGGCCGCGGAAGTCGTTGTTCGGGTCGTTGTTCGGGTCGTTGTTCCGCACGCGGCGACTCACGGCGGAGCTTGTCCATCGTATTCAGCGCCTCCGTCACACTCATTCCATCCAGGACGAATTCGGACTCGCCCATTTCGCGCCGTTGTTCCAGATATGCCCGAAGGCGATCCCTAGCGTCCATGCAGCAGCACCTCGATCCTGTCAAGCAGCGCATCAGCTACATCGTGCTTGGACATGAGCGGCAGATTCTCCTCACCGTCCGCCCCGAGAATGGTCACTCTGTTCGTGTCCGACCCGAAGCCCTCACCGGGAACGCCAGCGCGGTTGGCAACAATCAAATCGAGCTTTTTCGCGGCGAGTTTCGCCCGTGCATTCTCAACGAGAGAATCTGTTTCCAGTGCGAACCCAACGGTAATGAGTCCGGCACGGCGGTTTGGGATCGTGGACGCAAGGATATCAGTTGTCGGCACGATTTCAATTGAATCCGGTGCGTTCGCCTTCTTGATCTTTGATCCCGACTTGGACGACGGCCGGAAATCAGCCGGTGCCGCCGCCATTACAAGCACGTCTGCCTCAGGGAGCGCATCGGCGACGGCCTTTGCCATGTCGTCTGTGCTCACAACGCGAACCACTTGCACGCCGGGTGGTACGGGAACCTCGATCGCACCAGCGACAAGCGTCACTACAGCGCCACGTGCACCGGCTGCACTCGCAATGGCGGTTCCCATCTTGCCGGTACTGTGGTTGGAGATGAACCGTACAGGATCGATCGGCTCGCGAGTTGCACCAGCCGTTACGACAACGTGCTTTCCGGCGAGGCTGGAACTCGCCCGCAACATGCGCGCGGTGGCGTCTGCGATGCTTTCGGGTTCTGGCATTCGGCCGGGGCCGTCGCCCTCGTCAAAGGCGAGAGGGCCGACTGCCGGCTCCATCACGTGGTACCCGATGTCGCGCAGATGGGCGGTGTTCCGTTGTGTCTGCGGGTGTGCCCACATTCGGTCGTTCATCGCCGGTACAATCAGCACCGGACATCGCGCAGCGAGCAACATCGCGCTCAGTAAATCGTCGGCGCGACCCTGCGCGGCGCGCGCCAGAAAGTCGGCGGTCGCGGGCGCAACGACAATGGCATGCGCCTCGCGCGAGAGGCGGATATGCGAGAGCGCTTCGCCCGACTCGAACAGGTCGGAATGAACGCGCCTCCCGGTAACTCCCTCGAACGTCACGGCGCCCACAAACCGCTGAGCGCCGCGCGTCATTACGACATCGACCTCGGCGCCGGCCTGGGCCAGGAGTCGCGCCAGCGAGACCGACTTGTAGCTGGCGATTCCTCCGGTGACGCCCAGTACGATGCGCCGTCCGCGGAGATCCTGCAGAGCTACTCCTGGCGGCGGCGCGGAACTACGTGGTATTCGATCTCGCCTGCGGCAAGCTCGTCAAGCGCGCGCGTGGTGAGCTTCTTTTCGCCTGGCGCCGAGCGGTCGCGTGGGAATTCGTTCAGTACGCGCGCAAACTTGGCAGCGACGAGGACGCCGAGGTATTTGTTGGTTGCGTGTGCCGCAATGTCGTCCGGTGTGTAAACTCGCATGATTCCCGATCTCCTAAAAGTGAAGCAACTCCGCCCTGAGCGCGGAAACGGTTTCAGCCGCGACGTCGGTGCTTTCCGGCGCATTAACTCGCCTCAGGCACTCCGCGTCGATGATGCATGACACCTGCGCAACCGCGCGCTCGATCTCATCGTTGATTATCACATACTGGAATTCATCCATAACACCGATCTCTCCGATCGCATCGCGCAATCGCGTCTCGATGGTCTGCCTGTCTTCCGTGCCACGTCCCTTCAATCGCGCAACTAGCGTTTCGCCGGACGGCGGCAGGATGAATATTCTCACCGCGTCCGGATACGATGCCGCGAACTGCATCGCGCCCTGAACATCTATGTCCATCACCACATGACGCCGCGAGGCAAGTACACGCTCTACCTCGCACCGCAACGTGCCGTACATGTTGCCGTGAACTTCTGCATACTCGGCGAACTCCCCATTCTGCACCGCTCGCGAGAATTCATTCTCGCTCAGAAAGTGGTACGCCTCTCCATCAACCTCACCCACTCTCGGCTGCCGTGTGGTGGCCGATACCGAATATCCAACATCATCCCTGACATCGAGCAGTCGTCTCGCGATCGTGGTCTTTCCTGCGCCAGACGGCGCTGAAAGAATGATCGAGAAAGGGCTCACTCGACGTTCTCACTCTGCTCGCGCAACCGCTCGAGCTCTTCCTTGATCGCTACGACATCGGTGAGTATCGCCGAGTCGTTCGCCTTGCTGCCCGTCGTATTGGCCTCACGAAGCATCTCCTGAATGAGGAAGCCTAGCCGCTTGCCCACTCCGGCGGTCTCTTTCTCAGCCAGCGCGCCCCGAAAGGCCGTAATGTGCGCGGAGAAGCGGTTAAGCTCTTCCGATATGTCCATTCTATCCGCGAGAATCGCAATTTCCTGCGCGATCCGCTGCGGATCTACAGCAACTCCGGCCGCGAGTTCCGCTACAGCGACTTGCAAACGTTTCTGCTGTTCTGCCAGCCGTCCTGGCGCCCGTACGCGGACGCGCGCCACCGCCTCCTCGATGATTCGGAGGTGCTCTTGCAAGAACTCTGAAATCCGTGCCCCTTCTGCCCCGCGCATCAAGTCGAGGCCGTTCGCTGCATCGTGAACTATCGCCAACAACTCAGATACTGTCCCGCCTGGCTCTTCCGAGTCGGTATCGCAGGAATGCTCTCCGATCACGTCCGGAAGCCGCATTACCGTCGCAATGTCCACGTCGCCCGCAAGTCCCCACCTCTCCTTCAGAGCTCGAAGCTGCTCGACGTACTGACCGACCCTTTCTTCGTTTATGACGAGCGACCCGGCGGTATCCTGCGTCGCGCGTGCTGCGAGAGCGATGTGGCCTCGTGCGAAGCGCCTTCGGAGTGCTTCGCGCACGTCGCCTTCCCACTGCAACATCGCCCCGGGAAGCTTTATGGCTGGATTGAAGAACCGATGGTTGACCGCACGGATTTCGACGGAGACGCGACTCGCGCCTACGGTCCCTTCTGCGGACCCGAATCCCGTCATGCTCATAATCATGTGCAGCCTAGTAAGTTATTGCCGCCCAACGACTTTGTCAAAAATCTGGTGGCTATCAGTTGAAGAAATACCAGCGTACGCCATAGATGTTTACGGGGCGCGGCATCAAGTACCCGGGCACCTGGTTATAAATGGCCGAAGCCAGGTTCCGGCGCTGGTACGTGAGCACCCCACGCAAGATCCTGAGCTCCACGAGCAAGGATATCACTCGGCTCGAGACCGCGATCCGGTCGGCGCCATTGGTTTGCGGGAAAGGCACATCGCTTCTGTAGTCCATGCTGGGCTGGAACAGGAAGGAAAAGTTTCCGTTTGGGAAGCGTGAGAGCCACTCGCTGTAGAAGCGAATGTCGCCGTGGGCCTCGTTCTGCGGCGTATACGGGGCCACTTCCTGCCAGTGCGTACCGCTCACGTTGATGCTGAAGCTCCGCCCAATAGGGCCATGCAGGCTTGCCGTGCTTCCGGTCTGACGGCCGACGGCCTGACCGACGAATGCCGTGTCCCAGAGCTGGCTTGGCATCAGCACGGCGGTGTCGCGGGTAACAATTCCGCCGGTTATCCAGAGGCCCCGCGGCAGAATGCGAAGGCCAGCTTCCGCTCTCGCAGACCTGGATTGGGGCTGCTGGAGAAAGCCGATCGCCGGCGTCCCGAACGGGGTCCGCTGGCCGACAAACCCCAATAATGAGATGAACGGCAGCGGAGTCAGCCGCGCGCCACCCTCGACGCGAGTAAGGCCCGCGTACTCGTCGCGTTCCGCCGAGACGCTGGCCGAGAGGATGTTTCGGGTGAGGTCGAACGTCGCGCTCGGGGAGCTGTAACCGCGACCGAGTCGGCGCCTGTAGCGCTCTATCAACCGCAGCCTGCCACCAGCGGCGTCGAATCCCGCGGTGGCGACGTATTGCGCAACCGACGCAAGAGAATCCGCCAGATCAGGCGCGAAGCCGTGACTTTGCGCTGTCAACGAATCAATGTGGGTGCTGTTTTCCTTCAGTATCTCTGTTGATGCGACGACCTGAAGGAATGGACCGGTTCCTTCACGTCCAATCGCGGCGCGCAGATATCCAAGAGTGGTAGCCGCACGATACGCCGGGATTCCCATTCCCGGTCCGAAGCGCGACGTGCTCGTGCGGGTATCGTTGCTCCGGATCGCGGTTGCATCAAGGCTCCATGCGGAGTGTGCAATGCCGTAGCGCATCAGCCCCGTAAACTGTTGCCCGCCGCCGCCGTTCCGGTTATCGACTACGCCGTACTGCTGAAGCGCGACTTGCAAACCTGCACCATTGTAAAAGCGCTTTCCGTAAAACGCGCGATACAGATTGGTGTTGAGGTCGCCAGTCAGCGCGTCGATGCGCGTGTAAGGAGCGGTGCCGTTGTATTGCCACGTGCGCATGTCGACCCTAAGTCCATCTGCGCCGCGCGCGAGAGTCAGCTTTTCCAGAGTCCAGATTGGGACCGTACTCCAATCGGGTGCGATGCCGTTACGCGGTTCCAGATCGTCACGCTCGATCCCATCAATGAAAACGCGAACTCTACTGAAGTCACCCCCGATGGCCGTGGCCTGCGGTGCAGCGATCCAGCCAGTGCGAAAAGTCGTGAACGCCGGAATGCGATCCAGTAGATCGCTGAGCGTGATAGCGCCGCTCGAGAACAGTTGGTCACGATCGTAACTGAAAGACTGACCGATCTCGAGCGATGGCGTCGGTCCATCACGGCCGATAACTGCCTGGATGCTATCGGGCCGCTGCGCTGCAGGCGCGGAATCTGCCGAGGTTGGCACGGGTGGCGCACCGCCGCGGCCGCCAATTGGGGTTGGAGGCCGGCCGCGCTGTGCGCTCGCCGCGCTGGGTACGCAGAAACTCGCTGCGGCGCAGGCCGCGAGTACGACTGCGCCGCGCGCGAAGCGGTGTAGCATCAGCGGCCGCAACGGGCGCGCAGAAACTCCACGAATGTTCCGACTGGTATACCGGTAGGCCCCTTGGGAATGAACCCAAGATCTGTTTCGGAATACGCAGTGCCGGCAACGTCCAGGTGAACCCACGGATAGTCGCCAGCGAATTCCTTCAGGAATGCGGCCGCGGTAATCGCACCGGCGGGTCGTCCACCAGAATTCTTGATGTCAGCCACATCTGATTTGATCAGATCGGTGTAGTCGTCCCACAGTGGCAGTTGCCACCCGCGCTCACCAGCGCGCTCAGCCGCGACAAGAACCTCGTCGACGAGTTTCTGATCGACTCCCATCACTCCGGTGGCCGTATGACCAAGTGCAGTGACGCACGCGCCGGTGAGTGTCGCCGCGTCAATGACTGCCGCGGGGTTGAAGCGACGCACATACGAAAGCAGATCAGCGAGTACGAGCCGCCCTTCTGCATCGGTGTTGACGATCTCGATGTACTTGCCATACTGACTGCGCACCACGTCGCCGGGATTCATCGCCGTTCCGGACGGCATGTTGGTCGTGGCGCCGAACACTCCTACAACATTGATCGGAAGTTTCATTCGGCCCACGACTTCCATCGCTCCGATAACTGCACCAGCGCCGCTCATGTCGAATTTCATCCATTCCATGCTGGGTGCTGGCTTGATCGAGATGCCGCCGGAATCGAAGCAAACTCCCTTCCCTACGAGAACAACTGGCGCATCGCCTTCCTTCCCGCCGCGATGCTCTATGGCAACAAGCCGAGGCTCCTGCGGAGTACCTTGCGCAACTGCCAGGAACGAACCCATACCTTCACGTTGAAGACCGGCACGGTCGAGATCACTGTATTTCATACCGTGACGTTCAGCGACATCGCGCGCGGTGGACGCCATCAGGTCGGGCGTGCAGATGTTGCCCGGCGTCATGCCGAGTGTACGCGTGAGCGAAATCCCGGCGCCGATAGCATTGCCGGTATCGAGCGCGGTCTGCGACGCCGCGGATACTGATACGAGTATTGTCGCCGATGCAACGGGCTGTTTGCGTTCGTCTTCGGGCGGCGGAGTCTTGGTATCCAGGTACTGCCACGCGCCCGCGTGCAGTCCCGCGGCAATGGCCTCGACCTGCTCCGGAGTTGCGGTATCGATCGTCATTGCGAGCGACCCACTGCCGGTCTTGCAAGCGTTACGCGCTGCGAGCGCCGCCGCACGTCTGATCGACTGAGCCGATGCGGGTTGCGATCCGATACCGATCAGCGCGATGCGCCGAGGTCCCGCCGCAGTACCGGTGAGAAAATGAATCTCGTCGCGAGAACCGCGGAAAGCGCGCTCAGTTATCGCGGACGACATGCTCCCGCCTACTGCGCTATCGAGGCTCGTGAGTGACGCCGGCAGCGGCGCACCTTGGTGGAGTGCCACAAAAAGCAGCGGCGTCTGAAATGTCGCAGCGTCGGCGCCGGAAAGCGCGACGTTTAGAGTACTTGTCACGGTTTATTTATTGGGTTGTTGTTATGCCTGCATTCCGGCGATTATCGCGTCGGCAAAGCCGGACGTCGAAACTTCCTTTGCTCCGGGCATCTGGCGCGCAAGATCATACGTTACTGTGCGCGACTTGATCGCCTGCTCCACGCCGCCCACGATCATCCTTCCGGCCTCGCCCCATCCCATGTGGTCGAGCATCATCACACCGGAGAGGATGACGCTTCCCGGATTGATCTTGTTGAGGCCGGCGTATTTTGGTGCGGTGCCGTGCGTCGCCTCAAAGACTGCAACTCCGTCGCCGACGTTTCCGCCGGGCGCGATGCCGAGTCCACCAACCTGCGCGGCGGCCGCGTCGGAGAGATAGTCTCCGTTCAGATTGGGCGTGGCGATCACCGAGTATTCCGCCGGACGCAGCAACAGTTGCTGGAACATCGAGTCAGCGATGCGATCTCCGACTACGACCCTGCCGTTCGTGCTGGAATCCTTTAGATCATTCTCCGTCACCGTCTGGCTCGCGAACTTGTCGCGCGCAACTTCGTAACCCCAATCACGAAATGCGCCTTCGGTGAACTTCATGATGTTGCCCTTGTGCACCAGCGTAACCGACGGCTTCGTGTTGGCGACGGCGTACTCAAGCGCCATTTCAACTAGCCGCTGCGATCCAAACTTGCTCATAGGCTTTATGCCGATGGCCGATTCAGGTCTGATATTCGCACCGAACGACTTGTGCAAAAAATCGATCAGAGAGTTAGCCTCGGCGGAGCCAGCTTTGTACTCGATGCCGGCGTATACGTCTTCCGTGTTTTCGCGGAAGATCACGACGTTCACCTTTTCGGGCTCCTTGACCGGTGCACCGACACCCTCGAAGTAGCGGACCGGGCGGATGCATGCATAGAGGTCCAGCACCTGACGCAGTGTCACATTCAGCGATCGAATTCCACCACCGACCGGAGTCGTAAGCGGTCCCTTGATCGAGACGCGAAACTCCGCGAATGCATCGACGGTTTCGTCGGGCAGCCAACTCCCGAACTGTTTGAATGCCTTTTCGCCGGCGAACACCTCCATCCAGGCGATCCGGCGCTCACTGCCGTACGCTTTTTTGACGGCTGCGTCGAAAACTCGAACCGACGCGGCCCAGATATCCGGGCCAGTACCGTCGCCTTCGATGAATGGGATGATTGGGTTGTGCGGTACCTGGAGGGCGTTGCCAGCGTAGCCGATCTTTTCGCCGCTGGTCGGCACGGTGGCATGCGTATAGGTGGCCATTCTGAGTTTGACGGTTTTGGAGGGCGTAAATGGGAGAAAGTTACGCCCCCTACCGGTCCCGGGCCACCCGTTTCCGGCGACTGCGCCGTCGATCGGACTGGCCGGCCGAGAAGATTTCCATTGCGGCCAGCCGATCTGTGCACGGCGCTAGCGCATTACGGCTTCTCGACCGCGGCGGTATCGGCCGCTGGAGGGGTGGCAAACGCGTTCACACAGGCGGCCCTCTGCGTGGGGATTGGGACCGCCCGGTTCGCGATCGCGCCGCTCCGCCCAGAGTCGGAAACTTCAGAATCTGGCCTCGGCACCGCCACGAGCATGTTGCATTGAGGGCGTGACAGCGCCACGACGGGAATCTCGGGCCGAGCGCCGGTTATGGCCGGCGCGATCAGCTTTGGAGCGGAACTGGCTACCGGCGACAGTCCGATTGTCGGCCTGGATGGCGCGGCGATGAGCGGTGTCGTCGGAATGATCGACGAAACGGACAGGGATTGTCCCCACATCTCGACTGGAACCAACGCAATGCACAGGGCTGCGATAACTGCCTTCATCTTGTCCTCTGGCTCGTTTGTGCCCGCCACCGAGCTTACCGTCTGCATCCCGTGTAGCGCAAGGACAGACGCGCGCCTAGCTTGTCTCGCATGTCGTCCGCGTACACCGGCAGCTGGCTCCGGTTCATGGTTGTGACACTCGGCGTCGCCTTGGCCGTTGCCGTTCCATCAGCCGCACGCGCTCAAGATCATTGGACAGGGATCGGGGCGATCAGCGGTACGGTGATGTACATGGACACCACATCGCTCGAACGTGTGGGAGTCTTGAGGAAGGTCTGGATCCGTTCGATCGACCTCACGCCGAAAACCATCATGGTGGGTCATGACTCGCTCACCTTTGACACTGTCGTGGCGCTGAACATCTTCGATTGCTCGAAAGGAACGCGCACGGTCGAGCAGGTCCACTACCTGCTGGGCGGGGATTCAGTGTTCGACGTTGCAGACGCCCATGGCAAACCAGAACAATTGAGATCGACGAGCTTTTTCGGCGCCATTTACACTGACCTCTGCGGGCCGGATCGCAGCCGCTAATCAGGACTGACGGCGCAAGAACTCAGATCGAGGGGCGAAACAGCTCGAATGGCGGAATGCCGAGCCGAACCTGCATGCCGTAGCCGATCCGGTGAGCGAGCTCCTTCATAAGACTTGCGGTCGGTCCCGCAAATCGTTCGTCCACCACACGCTCCAGCGTTCCGACCCAGAATGCAAAATGCTCGCCCGCCAGGCCGGGCATTTCGAGATGGGGCTTGAATGCATTGCCTGAATAACTGCGTGTGTGAAACAGCAGTGTCGACCAGAACGCGACTATCCGCGGCATATGAATCGACATGTCAACGTGCTCGAAGTACCTGACGAGCAAAGGATCGACCGCAATGATCGCGTAGAACGCGGTCATCGTATCGAACAGATCCTCATCGCGAATATCCCGCTTCGCGTCGCCGCCCTCGCTCACGTGCCGTGCAACGGGTGCGGATTCTCGTCAGCCTTGGTACGCACCACTGTCAACAGGAAGATGCACCCATTCGCAGAATCGGCCGAATGCTCGACACCTGCAGCGAACCCCAGTGTGTCATTCTTGGTGAGCGCGAAGTCGGCGCCGGTAGCGTGGAACACGATGTCACCCTCGGTCACATGGATCTCCACCGGCTCATCAGTGCTGTGCGGGGGCAGATCACCGCCAGGAGAAAGCGCCATGAGGACGATCCGCATTGGGCCTTCCTTGACGATCGTGCGCGCTGTTCGCCCGCGTTGCGCCAGAAGCTCCCTGTCGATGATCAGCTCATCTTGAGGCAGGTGATGGACCAGGACCTGACCTTCGATCGTGCGATTCATCGATGACATTGATTCTCCATGGAGCAGGTGGCGCGCTTATTATCGTTGTAATGAACGCGTGCTACAATTCGTTGTCAATCGCCGCTGACTGTCGATCGACTAAAAGTGCCAGAGACGCAGTCGCGCACGAACTCCCTCGTTTGGAGGGCGACCCTGTCCCAGTTGTAGTGCGAATCGACCGCTGCGCGCGC
>JBDTAB010000172.1:0-33521 GCA_039924865.1 Gemmatimonadaceae bacterium
TTCGTCATGACGATTTCGTTGAGTCGCCCTTGGTCGCGGGCTTTACCGCGCGCACGAGAGTGCCGTCCTTTAGTCCGCGGATAGCCTGGTACGTGCCAGTGACGATCTTCTCCCCTGGCTTGAGGCCGCTGAGGACCTCGAAGTACTGCTCTCCCGCTATACCTACCTTTACGGGGCGGAAGGTGACCTTGTTGTCAGCCCCGACCACAAATACACCATCTACGTCTTTCTTGCCTACTTCCTTGACGGGTGTCTTGCCGACCGCGGCCGCCGAGTCGCCATCGTTGACTGGGGCGTTTTCCCGGATGGTGAGCGCGATAATCGGGATCGCCATGACCTTTTTCCGAGTATCCGTGATGATCTTGGCCGTAGCTGAGAAGTCGGGGCGCGTCTGCGCCGGCGGGTTGAGGAGGCGAACGGTCACGTAGTAGTCGACAGCCTGGTCTGCAGAAGCGGAAGTGGAAGTCGTCGGATTGAGCGAGCTATTCGAGATCTCGGTCACCTGGCCCCGGAAGGTGGTGTCAGGGAAGGCGTCGATCTGTACCACGGCCGAGTCGCCGACCTTGACGTGCGCGACATCCGTTTCGTTGACCTTCACCTTGGTCTCGAGGTTGGACATGTCGCTCACGGTGAGCAGCGTGGCCGCATCCTTGTTGAGCGTACCCTGGATCGCAGTTTCGCCCGCTTCGACGTTGAGGCGGGTTACCTGACCGTCAATCGGCGACACTATCGTCGTCTTTGCCAGCGAGCTCTGTGCATCACGAAGTGAGGCCTGAGCCTGCGCGACGCCATGCTGCGCGTTGTCCAGCTGCGCCTGATTCACCTTGACCGCGGTCAGCAACAGATCCACCTGATCGGCCGAGACGAGAGCAGGATTCAACTTCTTGAGGTCCGCCGTTCGCTTGTAGACACTCTTGGCTTGCGCCAGGTTGGCGGCGGCCTGTTCGACCTGTGCCTTGCTGCTCGCGACTGCGGCCTCATTCCGGCCAACGGCGGCCTGATACTGCGACGGATCGATCTCGAGTAGAAACTGACCCTTCTTCACGATATCGCCTTCCTTTACCGCCAGGCGGGTGATTCGGCCGGATACGTCTGACGCGACGGCGATCTTGGTGTGCGAGGCGACCTGCCCGCTAGCCGTGACGGACGCCACAAGGTCTCGGGTGCCGACTGGTTCGATCTTCACCTCGACCGCACTGTCGCCCTTGTGTTTGACAGCGAAAACTCCGCCAGCAACAAGGACAGCCACCGCTACTACGCCAACGATTGTTTTGGTGCGCTTTTGCATTGATATATCCGTTAACGGAGGGGCCGGCCAACCGCGCTCTCAAGCGCGGCGACTGCCTTGTGGTAGTTGTAGACGGCATTGATGCGGTCGTTCTCCGCCTGCGCATATGCCGCGCGCGACGTCGTGAGATCGACGAATGTTGAAAGCCCCACGGCGTACTGGTCCTGCACGAACTTGAGTTCCTGCTTCGCCTTGACCGAGTTCTCTTCCTGCAACGCGACAGTCTGTTGCGCTGTCTGAAGCGAGAGGTATGCGGCGGTCACATCGGCCTGTAGCGCCAGTTCGCGAGAACGCACACTGTACCGCGCATTCTCACGCGCGACCGACGCTTCCTGCACGCGCTGCTCGCGGCCGAATCCGTCGAATATCGGCAGTGAGATCTGCGCAGATACGCTGCGCGGGGATGGTGTGAATGAGAACGGAAACGCCGAATTCTGGTCGCGCAGCGAATTTGCCATCTGCGGCGTGAACACGATATTCGCGCACTGCGGAAGCGAATTTGGCAGACCTACTGCCTGGCGCACTTCCTGAGTGGCGACGCAAGAACGCTGCGCCCCCTCGGTGGATGCCATCGCCTGGTTCACGAGGAAGCTTGGATCGCGATACTGATGCGTATAGCCGCCGATACCGGTAGAGAGTGTCAGCGTCGGCGTATACTCGGTGCGTTCCTTCTTCACATTGAGATCTGCCAGATTCTCGCGCGAGCGGAGCGCGACAATCGCCGGATTCCGCTGCTTCGCCATATCGATCAGGTCCGAGAGAGCCGGGAGCGTGTCGTGCACACTGAACGTGGAAACCAGCTCCACATTACCGGGCTGTGGCACGCCCATCTGCTGGAAGAGGCGGAGTTTGTCTACCTCGTGCTGGTTCTTTGCCTGGAGCAACGCAACCTGCTGCTGGCTGAGCGCTACTTCCGCGCGACTTACGTCGAGAAGCGTCCCCGTTCCCACCTGCGCTTTGGCCTTCGCAAGCTCGAGCTGCACCCTTGCGTTGGCGACGAGTGAATCGTTGAGCTGTATGAGTGCAAGACTCTGGAGTGAAGTGATGTAATCCTGCTTCACTGTAAATGCGAGCGCCTCGCTCGCGCCCGCAATGTCAGCATCGACCGCCTTGACGTTCGCGCGCTGCACTTTCGGTGCGTAGAACGTCGCTGCGTTTACCCTGTAGTTGAGACCAATACTGTACTGTGATTGCAGTGCATCACTGTTCGCGCTGAGCGCCACACCATTGAAGAACTGCTGGCCGCCCTGCTGGTATTGTCCTCCCAAACTCGCGCTCAGCGTGGGCAACAATCCGCCGTACGCCGTGCGCAGCTCTAGCGAGGCGTTGCGAGCGTTGTTACGCGCCGCCTGAAAGTCCGGATTGTTGTGTCGTGCGAGCGCTACCGCCTGATCGATCGTCAATGCTTGTGGCGAGGCATCAGGGAGAGGTGTTCGTCCCGCGACCTGTCCTTGTGCTGAACTGACGCTGCCAACAAGCGCAGCGCATGTAGCGATGACCCAAATCGGTCTGGGTTTCATTTATTTAGTGAGTACGTGAAGGGGATCGTTGCGCGTACGCGTCCGGCAGGACGTTGGGTACCGCGTGTTGTGGTGTGTCGGTGAACTAGTACACTACGTCTGTTTTCGCACGCTGTCAAGTTTTTTGTTGGGCCTACTCGGCCGGCACAGGCGCGAGGAAGATTCGTTCGCTTATTCGCGCGCGAATTCGCTCGTACAGGGCTCGTCCTTGTTCCGCCGACGCGCCCGGCTCGACGGTTGCCGCATTGATGAGCGAGGGGGAGAGATACAGCAACAGCGAGGCGAATATCCCCCCACGATCGTCTTCGCTTCGTCTGACACCGACGAGATCTGAAAGGTTTACAGCGAATAGATCGACCACGCGCACCCGGGCGGTAACCGTGCCTACGGTGTCAATCGCCTCGAGGTGGGGGTCGTAGCCGTGGGCTGTAAGGAGCACGAACTCGTTGACCCCGTTCTGCTCCCACGTCGTGAGAAGGTCGTTGAGCGAGCGGTGAAGCGTCTTCTTTCGCAGTGTGGCGCTGCCGGGATGCGGCTCTTTTGTGGGCGCGTTGACTCCATACTCCAGCGTCGGTGCCCGGAGAACGCCAAACTCTGCCGAGAGAGCATCTGCTACGGCTTCGACCACTAGAGTCGAGGCACCCATGGGGAGATCATCGTGGGTCGCCATAATGGTTCCGATCGGGAAAATCAGCCTCGGATCGGCGGCCAGGGTGGCGGCGACCTCCGCCGGCGTCATGCGCTTCAGAAGCTTCGGGGCGTTGGTTTGCTGGGCGGCGTTGGGTTCGGACGGCAAACTGGGCTGCTCGTATAGTGGGGGCACTCCTATATTAACAGCAACCTGATGACCGTGCCCGTCCCTCGCTCTAGTGCTCGACAGCGCCGCGTTACGCGGACCCTGCCGCCCCATGTCGCGTCGTGGGAGCTCCCGCCAGGCTGGCGTTGGGGCGCGGAAGGGATATCCGGCGATTTTCGCCACTATCAGGAGGTTATCGACGGGCTGGGACGTGCGCTTGCTCTGGTCACCGCTCCTGATCCGGCGCATCATCGATGGTTGCATGCCGAAGCGATCGGGCTGGCTCACCGCAACCATCCATCGATACCGGCCACCTACCATTACTGGACCAATCAGCGGGATCGCGGCCCTGGCTACCTCAGACGTTGGGTTTCGGGAGAGAGCGTCGGCGCGCGATTCGAAGGGCAGGGAGCCGCCGACGTTCCCTACGTACTCCGGTTGCTGCGTGACGCTGGGTCGACGCTGGCTTACCTGCACACTACCGGCGCCTCACACGGTTCTTTGAGCGCAGATGCATTGTGGACGACTCCTACAGGCCGATTCTGGATGCTTGAATGGCAGTGGTCCACGTCGCGTGATGATACTCCTCCGGGCCTGCAGCCCGCGTTCGAGCTCGCGCCGATACCTCCGGAGTGGAGCGACGGCGTGTGGCGACCCTCGCCGGAGACCGACCAGTGGCAGCTGGCCGCGACGTGTTTCGCGCTTCTTACAGGAGAAGCACCGCCGCAGTACGACACACCACCCGTCAAGCTGTTGCGACCGGAGACACCGGAGTCAGTCGCGTTGGCGATAGATCGTGCATTGTTGTCCGATCCTGCTTACCGCTTCGAGTCGATGGGTGCAATGATCCGTGCGGCCGAACGCGGGTACGGTGTGGAGCAGCGCGCGGTTTCTCACGCGGATCGCAAACCGGGGTTGCCTGAACCCGATGACGCCAATGAGCGCCAGGTGCGAGACGCGGTCGGTTATGACTACGAAATACTGTCCAAGCTCGGCAGCGGTGGGTTCGGAACAGTTTGGCGGGCACGCGATCTGGCACTTGAGCGCGAGATTGCGCTCAAGGTGCTGCATCCGCACATCGCGCGCGACTCTGAAGCCGTCGGCGCCTTCTGGCAGGAGGCGCGGCTCGCTGCGCAGCTCGCGCACCCGGCGATTGTGCCGATATATGACTGGGACGGACGCGATGGACTCTCGTGGTACACGATGGAGCTCGCCGAAGGCGGTTCAGTTGCGCAACTCGTGGCAAGGCGTGGGCCGCGGCCGCTGGCTGACATCGCGCCGCACGTCGACCTCATTTTGGATGGACTCAGCGCTGCCCATTCGATAGGCGTTCTGCACCGTGATCTGAAGCCGGAGAACGTACTGATCGATCGCTATCACAGATGGCGCCTCACGGACTTCGGCATCGCGCATGTGACGGGCGACGAAGCGATGATTTCCGGAGGAACCCTCGAATTCGCCGCTCCGGAGCAACTCCTCGGCGAACAACAGACCGCGAGCGTAGACTGTTTCTCAATGGCGGCTGTCGTGGCGTTTGTCCTGACTGGGGAGCTTCCATTCAAGGGAACCGATGCGCAGACGATTCTTGCTCAGCAGCTTGGCGAGCGGACCGATCTGTCCGGCCTCGCCACGCCGATCGAGGAGTGGCTGCGCAAGGGCCTGGCACCGCGACCCGCGGATCGCTTCGCGGACGCAACGGAAATGCGAGTGGCCTGGCGCGCGGCGGCTGGCCTCGCTTTGAAGCGCGAAAGAGCGTTGCGATGGTGGCGCCGGTTGCTACCAATCGGCAACCGTTGACGGGTAGAGTTTTTCCAGAAGGCGATGTGGCGCCAGAATTGCACTCGTGCGGCGTTGCAGTCCGCGTTTTTTGCGAAATCGAGTATCCAAGTGTTTATTCGACTCATTTGTAAGGGTCCGGCTAGCTTTCGGACGAACGATCAGACAGATTGAGCGGGTTGTAAGCGGGTGTCGAATCGGACCCGCGCGTGGCGCCCACATGGGGCGGCATGCATCCTGCCGGGTAGGGCGCTCGACGAGCGCAACTGGCTCCGATTTTTAGTGTCCTTCCTCCATCCCAAGGAGATTCAAGATGTTATCTAAGCGTTGGTCCGTCTGCGCTGCGGCGGCCTTGCTTTACGGAGGTGTCGCGGCTGCCCAGCAGCCTGGCACTCTGTTGCTAGGCGGCTTCGGGCAGTACACGATCTTTGATGGTGGTCTGAAAACCGGGGGAGGCCTCGGAACAGACATCACAGACAACAAAATTGGTTACGGCGGGCGCATTGGTGCGTTCATCGCTCCCAACTGGGCACTCGAAGCTGAGGGCTCATACACGGACGCCGCGAGCAGCGGCCCCGCGGACATCAAGTACGGCCCAATCGCGGCCCGCCTGATGTATGGGATTCCGATCTACGGTCGTTCCTCGATTCTCATCGGTGCTGGTGGCGTTCTCACGCCTTACCACAACGATGTAACGACGGTACCGGGGAATTATTACACGTATCACTACGGTGTCTCGGGTGATCTCGGACTTCGGATCATGCTCGGAGACATGTGGGCGCTTCGCGGCGACGCGATTGCTGACTACATGCCATCGTCGCCGAGCACGAAGAACTATCGGTTCCAGGCGGGACTCGAAGTTCTTCCGGATTTCGCGTCGTTGATGGGCATGGGCTCAACAGCTCCCGCTCATTTCGACTGGTTTGACAACCAGCCGCAGCCTCAGCCCGGTACGCTCGAGCTCAAGGCCTTCGGTTCATACAACTACTACGATAGCAAGTTCGACTTCGACCGCGGCTTCAGCAATTCCATCGGCTACGGTGGCGGCTTGGGCGTGTTCCTCACGCGGAACTGGGAAGTTGAAGGCGACGGATCGTATGTGAATCCGCAGACGAAGGTTGGTGCTGTTGATTATGACAACGGCAACTTCTCGATGCGTTTGAACTACAACATCCCGATGGGTTCGCGTAGTCAGTTTATCGTCGGTGCTGGTGCCGTTCGCTCGAGCTTCCATCGGAGCGACAATGTGCCGGCACAGTTCACGTCCTACGCGTTTGGTCCGGAAGGCCTGATTGGTATTCGTCTAGGCCTGGCGAATCGCGTTGCGCTTCGCGTGGACGGTGTCGCCAACTACCTCATGGGCGACTACAAGACAACAAACATGTCGGCTCGTGCTGGCTTGAGCTTCATGATCGGCGGTGCGTCACGTACGCAGATTGACACGACGCCGGTTCCGCCGCCGCCGCCACCACCGCCGCCACCACCGCCACCACCGCCACCACCGCCACCACCGCCGCCGCCAGCAGCGCCGCCAGTGGTCACGGTAGACACGACCCAGATCACGGCGAGCATCTACTTCGACTTCGACAAGTCCGATATCCGGAGCGATGCACAGGCGACAATGGATGCCAAGATTCCGTACCTGAATGCAAACCCAGGAATGCGGATCCGCATCGAAGGCAACACGGACGAGCGTGGCTCGGATGAGTACAACCTGGCCCTCGGCCAGCGCCGCGCAGCCTCGGCCAAGAAGTACCTCGTTGATCATGGGATCGACGCGGGCCGCATCGACATCGTCAGTTACGGTGAAGAGCGCCCGGCTTGCACGGATCACAACGAAACGTGCTGGCAGCAGAATCGTCGCGATGATTTCCGAATCCTGGTAATCGGTAGCGATTCGATCAAGGCGCCGCAGTAAGCGGTACTCCTTGGGCTCAACGGGCGGGGCGGCGAAAGCTGCTCCGCCCGTTGTGCTTTCCCGGTACGAGGAGGGGGCGCGGATGAATCCGCGTCCCCTCCTCGTTGTTTCAGTATCGTGCTCCGCTTCGCGGATGAAAGGACGTCAATCGGGTGAAAGCAGGTAGGGCGAGATGGCCGTGTCATTTTCGCACACACCGCGTCGTTTTCGCACGCATTCGTTAGTCTCGCAGGCCGACGGTCAGTCGTACATGCCGCCCGTCACTCGCGCACACGCGCCTTCATCCACCGCGAAAGTGGGGATCCATGTCGTCGGTCTAAAAACCCAGCTGGATCATCGCATCGGGATTGCAAGAGAGCTCGTCATCCCCGCGAAAGCGGGAATGACGGGGGTCAGGCGAGAATGACGTGAGACTGAAAGCGGCGAGACGGGAGTGGCTAGATAACTATCCCGGCGCGTGCACATCCGGCTCCACGTCCGCGGCACTTACGCTTTCGAACTCAGGGGGCGCGGAGTGGAGAACGAACGCGGGGATGCTTGTGTTGATCACCGTGTATAGCACCAGCGCGCCGAGGATGTAATTCTGCAGCGCAAAATTGGTCTTGAGGATATCGATGATCACGAGTGTGAACACGAGCGTTGGTATTAGTGCGATGCCAATTCGGCGAGCCGCCGGTCTCGTGTCCCGGAGCACGAAGCGGCGTTGCACCATTGTCACTGCCACCCGGAACGGGACGAGTACGACGAGGAGCGCGACGCCGACCAGCAACGCTCGCCAGGTGAGTTGCTCGCGAATTATCTCGGTGCCGGCGTGGAAAAAGTAGAATGGAATGAAAACAGAACCAAACGACTCGAGTGCATCGACCATTTTTTCCGACGACATTGCCGGCAGCTCGGACCGGAATCGCTGCGCGGCAATACCAACGAGGAACGCGCCGACAAGATAGTAGACGCCGAGCCGTCTGGTGGCGTACGCAGCGACGATTGCGACCATCAACAGAAAGGCAAACTCTGATCGCGGCGCGTGCGGCGCGACCACGCGTGCAAAGAGGCGGAATGCGAGCGGAATCACCGTCACCACGATGAGCATTGCAGCGACCGCGATGGCCAGATGGGTTACTGATGTGGACTGGAGAATAAAGAACAGTGCAGTGAGCGCTAACATCTCGGAGCTGATTGCATAGGTCTTTACAGCAAACCGTTCCGCATCAAGCAATCCGAACCCTGCAAGTGACGAAAGTATGAATCCCGTCGAGGGCGTGAGCAGGGCGAGCGCGATCAGCAGCGCGGGGCGCACCTCAAAGCCAAAGGCGTAAACCGCGACCGCAGCGCCGATTCCCAAGAGCACGGACCAGATCAGGCCGTGCACAATCAGCGGAGACGCCTGTCGTCGCAGCTCGTGGCCATCGATTTCGAGGCCGGCGAAGAGAAAGAGCGCGACGATTCCGAACGTGGACAGCAAATGCAGCGTCGGGTCGTTGTGGAAGAAACCCAGTGCTGTGGCACCGGCGCCCATCACGAGGCTCGTTACGGCGCTTGCAATTCGATATCGCTGCAGCGCCTTGGGAACGACGAAGAGAGCGAAAAGCAGAACCACGAAAGCAATGTCTTCGGGCACCGTGGTGGTGGGCAGCGTCGCCCCGGTAGCATCGGTTGGATATACGAGCTGTGGCAGTACCTGCGCTACTGGCCGAGCGCGAAAACGAACCGTCATCGCGGAGAAATCGAGTGTCACGCGATCGGCGCTCTGGAGCGCGTCCTGGCCGAGCGTGCCCATGAACGATGCGGAGTGCGCGTCGGGATTGCGCATCAATGCGTGCACCGCGGCAAGCGTGACCTGACGGCCGCCGATCGTGAGTGCGAGGTTCGGAATTACGTACGCTGGCAGCGACATCATGTCACCGCTGCGTCTGGGAGCCACGTAGGTGGTCAGCGTCGCGTTGCCTACGGCTGCTGGAAACTGGGTAAGAAAGCCGGGATACAAAAGCGTCCGAGTCTCGTGCATGTCCAGAAGCAGTGGCGCGCGCCGGTCACGGAAGGTCACGTCGAGCAGCGTTGCATTACTCAGAACGGCAACGCTCGGTACGGTCGACGTGTCGGTATCTACGCCCGGCGAAGACAGAGCGATGTGTCCGTCGCGCGAGAAAGTTACGGTGCCGAGAGCGTCCAGCACCGGGCGCGCGATCCAGCCCTTTAACGGAACCAGGCCGTTGGTGCGCCGCATGGAAGCATCGGAGACGATCAGCACTGGTACATTGACCAGATGCGCTGAGCCAATACCGAGCCGTCCTATCACTCCGACGCGTGCCTTGTACTGCACTCCGCGGAGCGCGACTGAAACGGTGCCCGGAAGCTGACGCACCGAATGCGCCGCGGCTGTTGTTGAATCCAGGGTCGTGATGCGTGAGGTAGCGCTTACTCCGAGCAGTGCGTCGCTCGAATAGCCATTGATCGCAACGGTGAGCGCGTAGCTCACGCTGTCGTTACTTACGATAGCATTGTTCGCCTGGTCCGACCAGATCACGCGTTGTGGTGCGACGTTGGCCAGCGCCAATCCGATCGCGTGCCAGGCCGTGAATTCGCTCCGCGCCGCCGAATCCAGGGCAGGCCTGCCGCGGCTGAGCGCAGTCGCGTACGCATTGGCGGACTCGCGGTAGCGAAACACTCGTCGATAACTATCGGCGAGTGCGTCGGTGGCAGCCGCGTACTGTAACGGAGTAATGCCGGAGGGTGCGCTGTCGACGATCGGAGCGAGCGCCGAGATAGCCACGCCGTTGTTGTTGAATGCGTGCGCGACGATCCCGCGGTAGAACTGCACGCTCGACGACGCGGCGATTTGCGTCGCGCCAACAGTCTCGCGCAGCTCGAACAGCCGGTGGGTTGAGTACAGCGTATCCCATCGAGCTGGGGCAGCCGGAGGAGTGGTTGCTGGACGGCGCGCTTGGGTGCGCGTCCGCTGTCCGCTCGCGGCGGAGGAGCCGGCGCAGAACGCAACGATACACAGCCATCGGGAGAAGCGTGCTTGGGATACGGCGCGAGCGAAGGCTGTCAGCGTCATCCCTGCAAGCTAATAGAGTACGGACATCGAATCGTCGGCCATTCGAGCCTGAACGGAATGCCGCAGCGGCCTGCCAGTGACCATGGTTGCGCGGATCTGATCCTCCGGAAGTTCTTGAATTCGACGAGCTTAATCCGGTCAAGGAGATCGAATGCTCGCAGCGATACGATCAGCCGCCGTGGTTGGCATCGACGCATACGATGTGATCGTTGAGGTGGATGCTGCACCGGGCTTGCCTCAATGGTTAATTGTGGGACTGCCCGCCGGTGCGGTCAAGGAGAGCAGGGAACGAGTGAGCGCTGCGCTCGTCAACTCGGGGTTTACTCTGCCACCGCGGCGCATTACGGTGAACCTCGCTCCGGCCGATGTACGAAAGGAGGGCAGCGCTTTCGATCTGCCGATCGCGCTCGGCATTCTGGTTGCCACGGGACAGCTCGAACCCAAAACCGTGGACGGCAGGATATTCGTTGGAGAGTTGAGCCTCGACGGCGCCGTTCGCAACATTCGGGGAGCCTTGTCGATTGCGCGCCATATCGGTCGTGCGTGGCCGGGGGCTGTGCTGGTGGTTCCTCCCGCCAACCACGCGGAGGCAGGTCGGGTCACCAACATTTCTCTTGCAGCACCAGTGGCGCTGCGCGAGCTGGTGCTGCAACTACGTGGCGATGATCTAATCACAGGTCGTCTTCCTGAAGCGGTTGGAACGCCGCGCGTCTACGAGGTCGACTTCTCCGATGTCGTTGGACAGGAGAGTGCAAAACGCGCATTGGAAGTCGCAGCGGCCGGCTCGCACAATCTCGTGCTGATCGGGCCGCCGGGCGCTGGCAAGACGATGCTCGCACGCAGACTTCCGACGATACTTCCCGAGTTGAGCGAGGAAGAAGCGCTAGAAGTAATCGCGATCCACTCCGTTGCAGGAGTGTTGTCGGACGACATAACGCTTGGCGCCAGGCCGTTTCGTGCGCCGCATCATTCCATTTCCGGTGCCGGGCTCATCGGTGGTGGGAGCACTCCGAGGCCAGGCGAAGTGAGTCTTGCTCATAACGGAGTTCTCTTCCTCGACGAAATGCTGGAGTTCCCGCGTGGAGTTCTTGATGGGTTGCGTCAACCGCTTGAGGATGCGACTGTCGTCATCGCTCGCGCTGCTATGTCTGTCACTTTCCCAGCTCGGTTCACGCTCGTCGGCGCAACGAACCCGTGCCCGTGCGGCAGAGCTGGTGAGCCGGGCCGCAAGTGCACGTGCGGTCCAGCCGAAGTCGCAAAATATTCTGCGCGAATGTCGGGACCGCTCACCGATCGAATCGACATGCACGTTCCCGTCGGCGCAGTAGCACTTCGTGACCTGAGTGCCGATTCTGTGACTGGTGGCGGGTCGGCCCCGATGAGAGAACGCGTCGCGCGCGCGAGGTGCGTGCAGCGTACACGCTATCGGATGTTGCGTGGAGTGACATGCAACGCACACGTCGCGGGTCGGTGGCTCGACCGGCATACGCCAGTTGAACCAGAAGCGCGCGTGCTGCTGCATTCAGCGGCGTCGGCCCTCGAGCTTTCGGCGCGCTCGTATCATCGAGTACTCAAGGTCGCACGAACGATCGCCGATCTTGAATCGGAAGAGAAGATTCACGCACAGCATGTCGCCGAAGCGCTGCGATACCGACCCTCGTCGCGAGCGTGAATGCGATATGCGGATTAGGCGCCGGGTGAGGAAATCTGACGCGCCGAGGCCGCCAGAATTGGATCGAAGTCTACCAGGCGAGACCGGCCGCCGGACGGCGGCGCCCCGAAGGCCGTCCGCCTTGGATTGGCACCGCCACGCTGATCGAGGCTGCGTTCCTCGTACTGGCGGGCTGAAAACAGCCATCAAGGTGCACCCCCGTGCCCTGACCGGCTAACTTTCAGGATGTTCGGATGCCTGAGAAAGGTAGGGTGCCTCGTAATCCTCGCGGTTATCATCGCGGGGGGGTACTACTGGTGGACAGTGAAGGGATCGGCCTCCGCGGCAGCTCCGGGCGTGTGGCACTCGGTCACGGCGGCAGACGCCGCATCGGCAGCCACGGCTGTAGAGAAGCTCCGGGTTTCGAAGAATTCGGGAGGCGTGAGCCTCACTCCGGCACAGTCTGTCGCATATCTCGTTCAGGAAACGGCGAAACAGCTGCCGCCCTCGTCCACCGACGTGCAGGCCATGGTGTCTGGTGATGAACTGTTCGTTCGCGCTGTCGTTCCTCTCAAGGAACTCGGCGCCGAGCGCGCACTTGGACCGCTTGCCTCGATATTGACTGCGCGCGATACCGTTGAACTGGCGGGACGGGTCGACGTATTGCGAAAGGGGCTCGCGCAGATGCACGTAACCAAAGTGCAGATACACGCGCTTTCTGTTCCCAAGTCGATGCTCCCGAAGCTCGTTCAGCAGATACGACACAATTCTCCGGATGGAATCGCTCCCGATGCGTTTCCCATCCCACTTCCCAGCTATATCGACGGCGTCCGTATCGCCAACGGGAAGGTCACGCTCTACAAGAACGTCAACTGATGAAAACATTCAAGAATTTCGTCGCAGGTGAGTGGGTCGAGCCTTCGACGGGCAAGTATTTTGACAACCGGAATCCCGCTGATCTGAACGACGTGATCGGGCGGTTCCCGCTGTCCAACTCGACAGATGTGGATCGCGCCGTTGCGAGTGCTAAGCGCGGCTTTGCTTTGTGGAAGGCGACGCCTGCACCGCAGCGTGGCGACATTCTTCGCAAGGCCGGCGACCTGCTCACGGCGCGCAAGGAAGAGATCGCCAACGCGATGACGCGCGAGATGGGCAAGCCGCTTACGGAGACACGCGGCGACGTACAGGAAGGCATCGACACTGCGTACTACGCGGCCACAATGGGCCGGCAGCTTTCCGGCCGTACTGTTCCCTCGGAGTCGCGCAGCAAGTGGGCGATGAGCTATCGCCGCCCGATCGGTGTCGCCGCGCTGATCTGTCCGTTCAACTTCCCGATGGCGATTCCGACGTGGAAGATGTTTCCGGCGCTCGTTTGCGGAAACTCAGTGATCTTCAAGCCCGCCGAAGACGTGCCGCACACTGGCACACTGCTTGTTGAAATTCTGCTCGACGCGGGCCTCCCGCCAGAAGTGATTCAGTTAATCCACGGCACCGGAGAGGATGTTGGCGCGCCGCTGGTCGAGCACCCTGACGTTCCGCTCATCTCGTTTACCGGCTCGACTGCAACGGGGAGCCTGGTGGGTGCAACGTGCGGCAGGATGCACAAGCGCCTCTCGCTGGAGATGGGGGGCAAGAACGCGCAGATCGTGCTCGATGATGCAGACCTTGACCTCGCGCTCGAGGGAGCGCTGTGGGGCGCGTTTGGGACTACCGGGCAGCGCTGCACCGCCACCAGCCGTCTTATTCTCCAGAAGGGTATTCACGACAACTTCATCGGGATGCTCGTGGAGCGCACCAAGGCGCTCAAACTGGGCGACGGCCGCAAGAAAGGGACGGACGTGGGTCCGGTCATCAACGAGGCGGCGCTGCGAAAGATCGAGCATTACGTCGATGTGGGGCAGGCGGGCGGCGCTGACATCGTCTGCGGCGCCAAGCGGCCGACCGGGGATGGCATGGATGCGGGCCTGTTCTATGAGCCGACCATCTTCACCCATGTCGAGCCTAGCCATCGCATAGCCTACGAGGAGATCTTTGGGCCAGTTCTATCCGTAATTCGTGTGTCGACAGTCGATGAGGCGTTTGCCGTGAACAACGCGGTACCGTATGGACTCTCGTCCTCCGTGTACACGAACGACGTGAACGTGTCATTCCGAGCGCTCGAGGAGCTGGATAACGGAATCACGTACATTAACGCACCCACCATCGGCGCCGAGGCACATCTCCCGTTCGGAGGGGTAAAGCAGACCGGCAACGGACATCGGGAAGGCGGCTGGGAAGTGTACGAGTTCTACTCCGAAACCAAGGTCGGATACATCGACTACTCGGGGACACTTCAGCGCGCCCAGATCGATATGTACCTGGGAACACCGGACTGATAGTCCGGTGTTCCGGCGTGGATTTGGCGTAAATGGTTCGCCGTTACCCATTGTGCCAGGTCCGCTGGCGGCCGATAGTTTAGTAGATAGAGGGAGGAAGCTGGGCCGGTGATGCGTAAATTCTTGCGGGCTTTGTTGCAGCTTGGTGCGTCGGTAGTGCTGTTCCTGGTCACCCGCGCGCTCGTCGTCGAGATGTACAAAATCCCGACGGCGAGCATGCAGCGCACGCTACTCGTCGGCGATTTCCTTGTCGTGAACAAGATGATCTACGGCCCGGAGATCCCGTTCACGCATTACAAGCTTCCCGGCCTCCACCAACCTCGCCGTGGTGACGTAATCGTCTTCAAGTGGCCCACGGATCCACGCGTGAACTTCGTGAAGCGAGTCGTCGGCGTTCCCGGGGACACTCTTCAAATGGCGAACGGCGTCCTCAGCCGCAACGGCCGGACTCTCAAGGAAGGCTACGTCACGCACACTGCCTCCGACGCGGACATGGCCGCCGACGAGTTTCGCTGGCAGCGCGACTACCTCGTCAAATCGGCGCGCGCGAGCGAGACGTACTGGCCCTCGCGAAATAACTGGGGACCGCTGGTTGTTCCACCAAGCAAACTCTTCGTACTTGGCGACAATCGCGATAATTCGCTGGATAGCCGCTACTGGGGATTCGTCCCGGACTCGCTCGTTCGCGGCGAACCGATGTTCGTTTACTACAGCTACCGCCCCGATAACGGCTCCGCCTGGAGCTGGCTGACCGACGCACGGTGGCGGCGTCTTGGAACGGTCGTTCGATAAGCCAAATTCGGACAGCCGTAATCCTATAGCGACGCACCCCTTTCAACCTGTGTGTGCGTTGGTAGAATTAGAATCAGATGAAGCTGCCAGGGAAGCGGAACGATAACGTTGACGAAGGGCTGCTAGACCAGTACCTCCGTGACATCAGCGCTTACCCGCTGATCACTCGTGAGGCCGAAGCCGAGCTGGCGATAGGGATTCATGCGGGCGACGAAGAGTGCATGAACAAGCTCGTGCGCGCCAATCTTCGCTTTGTCGTGTCGGTCGCCAAGAAATATCAGAACCAGGGCGTCAACCTCTCGGATCTTATCAACGAAGGCAATCTGGGACTGATGCGCGCCGCCAAGCGGTTCGACGAGACCAAGGGGATCAAGTTCATCTCCTACGCGGTGTGGTGGATTCGCCAGGCGATACTCCAGGCGTTGGCGGAGCAATCGCGGATCGTGCGCGTGCCGCTCAACCGCGCGGGCGACATTCATCGCGTTGGAAAGCGCGCCGCGATGCTGCTGCAGGACCTCGGCCGTGAGCCGACGCACCTGGAGATCGCCCAGGGCCTGGGAATCACGGAAGAAGAAGTCGTCAAGACGCTGGCGATATCGCACACGCATCTCTCGCTCGACGCACCGATGACGCCGGGAGAGGACAACTCGCTCATTGATCATCTTGCGGATACAAACCGCATGCTGCCCGATGAGGAAGCTTTCGAGAAGGCGCTCATCGAAACAGTTCATCAGTCGCTGCTCATACTCAAACCACGCGAAGCGCGCGTGCTGCGCATGTATTTCGGACTCAATGGTGACGAACCGATGACGCTAGAAGTGATCGGTGATGTACTCGGTGTTACACGCGAACGCGTGCGTCAGATCAAGGATCGCGCGCTCATGAAGCTGCGACACCATTCCCGGAAGCGGGCGCTCGAATCGTTCCTCGGCTCATGAAGGTCGGACTCGTAACGCTCGGCTGTGACAAGAACACAGTCGACTCTGAGCGATATCTGGCTCAGCTGGTGGCATACGGTGGTGAGCTGACGAACGAGCTGAACGAAGCCGAGGTGATCATTGTAAATACGTGCGGCTTCATCGATGCCGCGAAAAAGGAATCGCTCGACGCACTGGTTGAGGCGGGGGAATACAAGACCACTGGAGCGTGCACCACCGTAGTTGCCGTGGGATGCATGGTGGAGCGACACAAGGGTGAGCTGCAGGAAGCACTGCCGGAAGTCGACCTGTTCCTGGGGGCGTCGGAGACGGACAGGCTGATGGAGGAACTCGCGAGTCGCGGAATTCTGGCCGGCGACCCCATGCTGGAACATCCCGGTGTGCGGTTGTACAGCGGGGATCTGCCGCATGTGCGATACCTGAAGGTGAGTGAGGGCTGCGATCACGGATGCGCATTCTGCGCGATCCCGTTGATGCGAGGGAAGCATCGCTCGTTCGCACCAGAAGAGGTTGTCGCCGAGGCGCAGTTGCTCGAGTTGCAGGGCGCGCGCGAGATCAACCTTGTGGCGCAGGACCTTGCTCACTACGGCCGCGATATTCGCGACAGAGAGATCCGACTTCCCGATGTGCTGCGAATGCTGATCGAGCAGACGACGATCCCATGGATTCGCATGCTGTATCTGTACGCGACCGGAATCACGCCGCAGCTTCTCGACATCGTTGCGCGCGAGTCGCGAATCATGCCGTACATCGACATGCCGATACAACATGCATCGGATTCCGTGCTGCAAAGGATGCGGCGTCCGGAGCGCGCCCGCACTATTCGTGCGAACGTAGCGCGGTTTCGCGCAGCTGTGCCGCAAGCAGCAATCCGGACTACGTGCATCGTTGGCTTTCCGGGCGAAACCGAAGGCGATTTCGAGCAGCTTCTGAGCTTTCTCGAAGAGGTGCAATTCGAACGAGTCGGGGTGTTTGCCTATTCTCCGCAGGAAGGGACTCGCGCCGCCGAACTGGCGGACGATGTGCCGGAGTCAGTCAAGCTTGAGCGCCTGGAGCGCGTCAGCGAACTCCAGCGCGTGATCACCGCGGAACGCTACGAGTCCCGACTCGGCGCACCGGCGCAAGCTCTTGTCGATCGTGTTGATGAGATAACCGGCAATTCAGTTGCTCGGCTGCCATGGCAGGCTGACGATATTGACGGAGTTACGCACGTTGATGGCAGATATGCGCCTGGGACGATGCTGGAGGTAATTCCGCGCGAAGTGGTTGACGATTACGATTTCGTTGCGGATGTCGTCCGCGTAATCAGTTCTCCTCACACTGACATCGCCGTGGCGATCCGGCGCCAGCTGCCACTCGTCTCGACGACGATCGGAAGTTTCGGCCGGTGAGGCTGGTGCGTCCTATGAGCGTGAAATCCGCGCTCATCGCCGCTTCAGCCTTTCTCATGGCCTGTGCTGGCGGCATCAAGCCGCCGGCGACGGCTCCAACACCGGTAGCCACGCGGCCGTCTGAGCCCCGGAGCAACATTCCGCCGCTCACGCTCCCGCCAGATTCAGCCAAGTCGCCGTCGCGCAGCGACGACGCTGACGCGGCGGAGCTGCCAGTCACGGTGCTTCCAACGATTGTTGGTCACCGGACGGAGGACCGCGCCAGCGATGCGCGGCCGACGGGCGGAATATCCCGGAACCAGAACGATCAGACCGTGCGCATTGCGCTGGCTATTGGACAGCATTCGGCGCGTCTCACGGCTACTGGCGACTGGGACGTCTACGACGGTTCGACCAACAAATTGCTCGCGCATCTTCACGCGGCTGACGGTGTGACGGCTGAGTCGCGAAACGGGATGGTAGTTGCAAGCGGTGCCGCCATACCGTCGGTTCGCGGGTCGCTCATTGCGCGGCCGGCAGGTAGCGGGAGCTTTGTGATTTTCGACGGACATCGCTATCGCGGTGACATCGGGCTGGCCAGTTCTGCCGATGGCGTTATGGTCATAAACCGGCTCGGAGTGGAAGATTATCTTCGTGGCGTGGTCCCGATGGAGATCGGTTCGGATCGCACGATTACCGAGAGTGCAGCCATCGAAGCACAGGCCATCGCGGCGCGCAGCTTCACCTACACTCGCATGAACGACTCGCGTCCGTATGACATGGTCGCAACGACGTCGGATCAGGTATACGGTGGTGTGGACTCGGAGCGCCCGCTGTCGGATGCCGCTATCAGCGCGACGCGCAATATGGTCATGATGTATGGTGGCAAGGTGATCAACGCGCCCTACCATGCGAATTCAGGAGGCGTGACGGCTTCGGCCAGCGAGGTCTGGCGAAGCGGTGACGAGCCATACCTTGTCTCAGTGAGCGACAAGATTCCTGGGACCGACAAATACTACGGCGAGGACGCGCCGCGATTCCACTGGACTCGTACGCTAGGTGCATCCGACCTCACCGCGGCACTGGACCGTTATCTGCCGGCATATTCGTCGGCCAGGAGTGGGCACGTGGGCCGGCTCCGCAAGGTGACGGAAACGGGGAGAACCGCGTCTGGCCGTATTTCCGGGCTGGTGTTCGTGACCGATCAGGGAAGCTTCGCCGTTCGCGGGAACGACGTGCGCTTCGTGCTGCGAAGTGCTGATGGCCAGGTGCTGCCCAGCACTCTGTTCAGCTTCGATGCAACGACTGACAGCAAGGGAAGGGTTTCTCAGTTGGTGATTCACGGTTCCGGGAACGGTCACGGCGTCGGCATGGACCAGTGGGGGGCGATAGCGCGCGCCAGGGCGGGACAGGACGCATTGACGATCCTGAGGACGTACTATCCGGGAACGACGATCGGCAGGGTAATTTAGTAGATGGCTTCCGTACCACCGATTCGCATCGCCGTCGTGGGCGCTGGTGCGATTTCACAGACAGCACATCTTCCCGTCCTCTCGAAGGCGCGCGGTGCTTCTCTGGTTGCGCTGTGCGACAACGACGGACCCAAGGCGCGCGCACTGGCCGAAAGATTTGGCGTTCGCGACGTATTTACGGACATTGATGATCTTTTCGATTTCGACAAGGTCGACGCTGTTATCATAGCGACTCCAAATCATTTGCACGAACCGCACGTGCTCGCGGCAATTCGCGCGGGTGTAGATGTGTTGTGCGAGCGGCCGCTTTCGCTTGACGCGAAAGGGGTGGAGCGGATACTCAAGGCGGCAAACTCAGCGGGCCGCAAGGTGGTCGTCGGCAACAACCATCGGTTCCGGACCGACGTGCAGCAGCTTCAGCGCTTCATACGCGGTGGAGAATTGGGCGAGATCAGTGGGATTCGCGGTGGCCACTATCAGTTTCGCGGACCGCAGGGCGGATGGCGCCACCGTCGCCCCGAAGCCGGCGGCGGCGCATTTCTCGAGCTGGGTTATCCGCTGCTTGATCTCGCCATGTGGCTGACGGATTTCAGCGAAGCTATTCGTGTGAGCGCACAATTCGATCGAGGACACGGTGCCGCGACTGTCGAAGACAGCATGGCAGTGCAGATCGAATTCAGTGGCGGATTGCTTTTCACTGCGGACGTTGCCTGGAATTACGTTGGCGACAGCGATAGATGGTGGTTTGAGACGCGCGCCTCGAGGGGAAGCGCACGACTGGCACCTCTCCGCGTCGTAAAGTTGCTCAATGGCAAGCCGACGGACGTCTCGCCCACCGGAGCGGCTGCACGCGAGAGTGCCTTCATACAGAGCTACCGCGCGGAGATTGCGCACTTCATCGCAATGTTGCGCGAGGAAGCACCGTACGAGGTACCAGACGATCAGCTGGTGGTGCAGAAGCTGGTGGAGGCTGTGTATCAGTCGGCCCAGGAGGGGCGCGAAATTCGGTTGTGAACGGATGAGAATGCGCGCCGGCGGCATAGTCCCGAGTCGTGGTGAGGCGATTGCCGCGCTTGCATCGGCAGCGCTCTTCGCCGTGGCCTTTCCACCGTTCAAGCTGATCGTACCGGCGCTTGTATGCCTTGTGCCGGTTTCGGTGGTGGTTGCGCACGCGGCAGACCGGGAGGGGCACGCCTGGCAAGCGGCGCGCGCGGGATTCTGGTTCGGCTTTATTGGATACGGCGCGAATCTTTACTGGATCGCCGTCGCGCTCTTGCTCTACACCAAGCTCGCGCTGCTCGGCTATGTGGCATCGCTGATATGGCTCGCACCGGTAGTCGCCGCCACGATGGTCGCGCTGTTCTTTGCGCGCAAGTTGACGGGGTGGCCCTTCGCGATTCTGCTTCCGATCGTCTGGACCGCGTCGGAACTCTCGCTCAATTATCTGAGCGATCTTTCGTTCCCGTGGCTCCCGCTCGGCCTCTCGATGGCTCATGTGCCTGTGCTTGCGCAGGTTGCCGACCTGAGTGGCGTGCGCGGTCTAAGCTTCTGCCTCGCGGCGGTAAACGGTTTTATCGCAGACGCGTGGTTGTTCCGCGGAGATCGCCGCGCGATGACTCTGCGGGTCGTGAGCGCGTTGGTTCTCATCGCTGCCATGGGCGCGTACGGCGAGTGGCGTATGGCAACGATTCAGCTCGAGCCGCTGGCGCGCATTGCGATAATTCAGCCCGACATTCCCGAAGCAGTCAAGCTGAGTACCGAAGACCCCACGGCACACGTTGGGAAGCTCGTCGCGATGACGCGAGAAGAGGTTGCACGCTCTTCGCCGGATCTGGTGGTTTGGCCGGAAGCGGCGCTCGACCGCTTCTTGTGGCAGTATCCCGCGTGGCTCGACTCACTTCGGTCAGCCGTCGCGGAACACCCCACGCCGATGGTTGTGGGGTTCATGGACTCCAGCGATCCGCGCGTCACGCCGTTCGCGTACTACAACGCCGCGCTACTCACCGACCCGCGCGGTTACGTGAGTCCGCAGCCGCCGTACCGCAAACATTATCTGGTGCCAATCGTTGAGCGAGTGCCGTTCGTCAACCCCGACTGGTTTCGAGGCGTGGATTACTTTGGTGGTTTCGGCCGCGGAACCACGGAGGATCCGTTCCATCTGGACTTCGGCACGGTTGGAATACTGATCTGTTACGAGTCGATCTTTCCGCAGTTGTCGCGCGCATACGCGAAGCAGGGAACGTCGGTTCTTCTCAACATCACGAACGACGCGTGGTTCCAGCGTAGCAACGCTCCGTACCAGCACTTCGCCCACCTGTCATTGCGTGCGATCGAGAATCGCATGCCGGTGGTGCGTGCAGCGAATACGGGAATATCAGGCTGGATCGACCCCCTCGGGCGAGTCCGCGCCGAGACACCGATCTTTGTGCCGAGAACGGCGACCTATCAGGTCGAGGTGACCAAGACACGGACGCTGTATACGCTGGTCGGCGACTGGGTCGGCGCGCTGTGCTTTGTGATTACCCTCGGATTCCTGTTCGCCTCCTGGCGCCGGACTCGAGTGGCACGGCGAGAAGCTGGGGCGGAGAGCCACAGCACAGAGTAACGCAGTATGTGGAACGGGCCAGCTGGCCCGCTCCAGTCAGCGCGACAACGCTACGGCGGCAGCCGCCTCTGTTCGGGGCGGTGCAGCCGACAGAGAGCTGGTATCGCTGGCGGCGGTGGTATCGGGTGTCGCTCCCTGAAACCCGATGATGTTCGGGATCATGGTCCACGTTATCCGGCCGGTATTGGTCGAGGTGACGCTAAAGACCTCCGAGCGGATGCTGCGCCGACCGGACCGGATCGCCAGCAGGCGGTATTGCTGCGAGAAGGCCGATGGCTTGAACGAGAAGGTGGCGCTATCAAGCGGGTGGACCGAGCCCAGGAGGGTGCGGGATCCGTCCACACTGATCGCGTAGATGGTGATGTCGGTGGGCATGAGAAGGTTGTTCTTCACGACTACATCGACGGGGTTCGTTGGTCCTTCTGAGCGGCCGCTGCCGGCGGATGCACAGGCCATAAGTACGATGGCGGGGATCACGACGACGGCACCGGCAATCAGGGATGAAAGTTGCTTTTTCATGCCAGCCCCAAAAAGCAAGGGACGGGCCGGTCTGTCGGTGGTTGGCCGGCCCCAGGGCTGGGTCGGCGGGGTAGTCGGGGGCGGTTATCGTACCGTTTGAAGCGCTTTCTGAGTGCTGTCCGGACGGTTGACTGGACATCTTCCCTCTCGACCACGAGGGTTTTATCTTTAGAGGCTAGCCATACCAGAGGTAACCCCATGAAGCCAGATATTCATCCGCTGTACGCGACGACGAAGGTTCACTGTGCGTGCGGAAATACGTTCGAGACGCGCTCCACAGTAGCCACCATCAGCACCGATATCTGCGCGGTGTGCCACCCGTTCTATACCGGCAAGGCCAAGATGGTCGATACGGCAGGTCGGGTCGAGCGCTTCCGCCAGAAGTACGGTCGGAAGGAAAAGGCGACCGCCTGACGCGATCGTTCCGATTACCGAAAGCCCACGCATGGCGTGGGCTTTCGTGTTTTGGACATCGGTGCTGCGATCTCCGCTTTCCAGTATGTGCTGGGAACGCAGTCGCGCAATTTCGTCAACCCGGTTGATTGGTAATATTTCCATGCGCGACATGATCCAGAAGCAATATCAATTTCAATCATGAGTTTGCGAGACCGTCTCGTCACCGCTGTAGCGCGTGCCACCGAAGTCGAAACGCAGTTGAGCGATCCCGCAACCGCGCGAGATTCCAGGAAACTTGCGGAGCTTGGGCGTGAGCACAGACAGCTCGAGCTTGTCGTCTCGCTCGCGGAGCGGCTCGACAGGGCGGAACGCGAACTGGAAGAGGTTCGCGAACTCGTAGCATCCGACGATCCGGAGATGGCGTCCGAAGCGGAGGCTGAAGCGCAGCGACTGACTGACGCAATCGCGCAAGTCGAGATCGAGCTCAAGCCTGCATTGTTACCGCCGGATCCGCTGGACGATCGTCCAGCGATCGTGGAGATACGGGCCGGTACCGGTGGCGATGAAGCTGCGCTGTTTGCGGCCGAGCTGTGGCGGATGTACACGCGTTATTGCGAAGCGCGCCGATGGAAGGTCGAGATAATATCTCTGTCCGAGGCGACGCTGGGCGGCGTGAAGGAAGTCATCTTCAAGATCATCGGAACTGGTGCGTTCGGTGCCATGCGGTGGGAGTCTGGTGTGCACCGCGTACAACGTGTGCCGGTGACCGAAAGCCAGGGAAGAACACATACATCGGCTGCTACTGTAGCGGTGCTTCCCGAAGCGGAAGAAGTGGACGTCCGCATTGAAGACAAGGATTTGCGCATCGATGTCTTTCGTTCGTCAGGGCCGGGCGGACAGTCGGTAAACACCACTGATTCGGCGGTACGCATCACTCACATTCCTTCTGGAATCGTTGTATCTCAGCAGGATCAGAAGTCGCAACTTCAGAACAAGCTGAAGGGAATGGAAGTACTGCGTGCGCGGCTGCTGGACGCGAGACTCTCCGAACGTGAGGCAGCGCGCGCGCGCATGCGGAAGACGCAGGTGGGGACGGGAGACCGGTCGGCGAAAATTCGTACGTACAACTTTCCGCAGAGCAGAGTGACGGATCACCGCATTGGTTTCACTTCGCATGATCTGGCGGCCATCATGAACGGTGGCATAGAACCGTTCATAGATGCGCTCAGGATGGCCGATATAGAGGAGCGTCTGAGTGGTGAGTGAGGGGGCTGGGAGCGCGGCTCGGCAGGATCTTCGCAGCGTGGGCGCACTTGCCACGGAGCTGCAGCTTCTTCTGGCCGACACATCGCCCCGTATCGCGCACGAAATCATCGCTGCGCTGCTCGACGTACCGCGGTTCTGGCCGGCCGCGAACGTCGCGGAAGGAATCGACGACGACGTCTGTCTTAAGGCGAGAATGGCGGTCGTGCGGTTGCAGCGCGGGGCTCCGTTTGCCTACGCGGTTCGCCGCGCCGCGTTCCGCCACCTCACGCTGGATGTGGATGAGCGGGTGCTGATACCGAGGCCCGAGACGGAGGGTCTGGTCGAGGAAGTGCTACGCATGGCGGTTGGAGCTCGGGGCTGCGCGATTGATGTCGGGACGGGCTCTGGCGCGATTGCACTGGCCCTTGCCAGCGAGGGGGTCTTCGACCGGGTAGTGGCCACCGATATTTCGATGGACAGCCTGGCTGTGGCACGGCAGAATGCGGCGAGGCTGGCCGGTGCGTTGCGGGTGCCGGTGGAATTCAGGCATGGCTCGCTGCTCGCCCCGGTGCAGGACATTCGGGCCTCGGTAATCGTGTCGAATCCCCCTTACATTGCATATCATGAGGCGGCGGAACTCCCTTCCAATGTTCGTGACTGGGAACCGACACTCGCACTGCTGAGCGGCGCCAACGGAATGTCGGCTACCTGCGCGATAATCCGCGACGCGGCAGAGCTGCTGCATCAGGGTGGGATTCTGGCACTTGAGGTTGATGCGCGGCGAGCGTCGCTCGCCGCCGAGTCGCTGGCGGTCGATCCGCGCTACTGCGAGATCGCTGTCCGGCTGGATCTGGCGGGGCGCGAGCGGTTCGTCGTCGCCCGACGCTCCTAGGAGGTTTGAGTGGCACTTGAAGACAAGGCTCGCGAGCTGGGCAGGCTGATCGGGCAGAGCGACGAATATCGTGCGGTGACGCGCGCCAATGAGGGTCTCACGGGCGACGTCGAAGCGACCGCTGTGCTTCGTCAGATGGAAGGGCTGCGTCGCGAAGCGCAGGAGATGCTCCAGCGCGGCGAGGAGCCGACCGAGGACATGGAGAAGCAGCTCGACGAAATGCTCGGCAGGGTTCAGTCAAATCCAGCGTATCAGCGTGTCGCGGTTGCGCAGGAGAATCTGGACAAGGTGATGCGCCTCGTGAACGACTGGATCAGCGACGGTATAACGAAGGGCGCACAGAGCTCCATCATCACACTGGCGTAATGCACCGGATGCACGGAACGCTCATTGTGTTCGAGGGTGCCGAGGGTGCAGGCAAGACGACGCAGGCGCGTCGGCTTGTCGCGGCACTTGAGCGCCACTCGATCAGTTGCGTTCATCTCCGCGAGCCCGGCGGTACTTCTCTGGGCGAGTCGATCCGGAGTGTGCTTCTGGAGCGCGATCGCATAATAGCTCCGCCCGCGGAAGCGCTGCTGTTCATGGCGTCGCGCGCACAACTTATGGAGGAGCGCGTCACGCCGGCACTTGCCGCTGGAAGTGTAGTCGTACTCGACAGATTTTTTCTTTCGACGTACGCATATCAGATAAATGGGCGCGGGCTGCCCGCGGACGAAGTCCGTTCCGCCAACCGGCTTGCGGTAGGCGACGTGAAGCCGACGGTCAACGTCGTTCTGCGACTTGCACCTGAACAGGGCCTCGCGCGCGCGGGGCGGCGGGGAGAGCGGGATTACATGGAGCAGCTGGGAAATGAATTCCACTCTCGCGTGGGTGCGGCGTTCGACGACTTTGTGACCCTGGAATGGCAGCAAGCGCATCCCGAGTGCGGGCCGGTCATGGGTGTGGACGCATCGGGATCCGAGGATGAAGTGTTCGAGCGAATAATCGAAGCAGTGGCGAATTACGCACCGGACTTACGCGCCGCGCTCGTGGACGAACTGCAACCGGGCGTGGCACGATGAGCGAGGGACGGACGCGACCCAAGACGATCATTCTCGCCGTGATTCTGGCAATCGCGCTTGTTGCCGGAGCGTGGATATTCCAGCGCGGCGCAACCAGCACCGTCATCAACGGGAACAGGCTGTTCTCGCAGGTGAGCTCGGCCGTGCTGCAAGATTACGTGGATACGGTCAGCCAGTCGCGTGTGTATCAGATGGCGCTGGATGGCATGCTATCAGAGCTGGACGATCCTTATGATTCGTATCTCACGGCAGATCGTGCGACGCGACTTTCTGAGCGCACTTCGGGGAACTACGCTGGTATCGGTTTGCAGGTTGATGTCCGCGACGGATCGCTCGTTGTAGTGAGCCCGCTGCCTGGCGGCCCAGGTGATCGTGCTGGAATCCTGACCGGCGATCGCATCGCGCAGATCGACGGAAAGACAGTGAGTGGATGGACGGCGGATGAGGTACAGGGCCTGCTGCGCGGCCCACCGGGTTCCACAGTCAAGGTTGCAATCGAGCATCCTGGTTCGGCGACTCCAGTCACGTTGACGCTCGTGCGCGCTGCGATCCATCACAGTGCGATCAAGCGCGCTGCCTTGCTCGGATCCAACATCGGATACGTTTCGCTCGCCGTGTTCAGTGATTCGACAGCACGCGAACTGAAGACCGCAGTCGATTCTCTGGTGAAGGCTGGCGCGAAGTCGTTGACACTTGACCTCCGTGCCAATCCCGGTGGTCTTCTCGATCAGGGTGTCGCCGTGGCCGACCTTTTCCTTGACCGCGGCGATCGCATCGCGAGCACTGCTGGTCGCGATACCACGGACGACCAGGTATTTACTGATACCGCAGCGCAGCGGTGGCCAAATCTCCGCATTGTAGTTCTGGTGGACGGGAAGTCGGCGAGCGCAGCGGAAGTTGTCGCGGGGGCGCTCCAGGATCACGACCGCGCAGTCGTGATTGGCATGACTACCTACGGCAAGGGAAGCGTTCAACGCGTATTTCCGGTTCCCGCTGGCGGCGCCGTGCGGCTGACGACAGCGCGCTGGCGCACTCCGCTTGGCCGCTTCATCTCGCGCCCGCCGCCGCCGCCCAACGCCAGCGCTCTGGACAGCGAGCCACCGCGACCAAAATACAAAACTGCTGACGGCCGAGAAGTGTTGGGCGGCGGTGGAATTACGCCGGACCTGATCATACCTGATACCGCCGCGCCAGCCGAGAATTTCGCGCTGATGCGCGCGCTGGGACCGGATGTGTCGCGTTTTCACGACGCACTCACGGCGTATGCTCTGCAGCTGAAGGCAAGAAATGCCATCAAGTCGCCGACCTTTTCGGTTACGCCCGGGATGCTGGACGAGATCTATAAGCAGATGCATGCACGCTCTGTAGACATTCCGCGCAGCACGTATGACGCGGCCGCCCCGCTCGTCTCGCGCCTGTTTGCGTACGAGGTGGCAAGGTACGTGTTCGGGTCCAACGCAGAATTCCTGCGTAAGTCCGCTGATGATCGCGTTCTGATAACCGCCGAACATTTGCTTGAACAGTCGGATTCACAGACCGATGCGCTGCGCAGAGCTGAAGTGATGCAGAAGGCGCGGACGCGTGAGTGAGTGAGCGAGTCTTCGTAATCGGCGCTGGTAAGGTAGGACGCGGCCTGGCTACGGCGTTTCGGGGCGCTGGATTGCAGGTCATGGGATTGCATGCACGGACGCCGCGCGATGGCGCGACATCCAGCGGCTCGTATCCAGCCTCGATGAGCGAGGCCAATGTTATTGTCATCGCCGTAGCGGATTCAGCGCTCAATGACGTCTGTCATGAACTCGCTGCCGTTGCGACGCAGAAACGATCAGTGCTCACGCACGGGACGATCGTCCTTCATACATCAGGCACCGAGACGCCGCCGGCACTCGACGAGTTGCGTCGAGCTGGTTCACCGGCTGGAACGTTTCACCCGCTGGCGCCCTTCGCGACGGCGGAGCGCGGAGTAATTGCATTGCGCGATGGCTGGGTCGGCATCGACGGCGATCCAACGGCTTGCGCCACGGCGAGACGTCTAGCGGCAGCCATTGGCGCGCGCACGATCAACATCCCCACCAAAGCCAAAGCCGCATACCACGCAGCGGCGGTGATGGCGTCGAATTTCCCCGTAGTGCTGGCCGCACTGGCCGCACGATCACTGGCCCACGTTGGAGTGGAGCAACACGCGGCCGAACAGGTCGTACAGCGACTCATGGCTGCTTCCGTAGCGAACCTGGAGTTCGGATCTCCGCGTGAGGTGCTGACCGGGCCAGCTGCCCGTGGCGACCGTGACGCTATCGCCGCGCACCGTGCGGCACTGCAGAACGATCCCGATGCTCTCGCGGTCTACGACGCGCTCACGCGCGCGGCACTGAATCTTTCAGGAAACCAGAACTAGCTCGGCATCATGCCGCGTCCATCAACGACGCGGACATTTGCCGGCGGTGTAAAGCGAAACGCGGATTTTGGTATCGTGGTGTTGATCCTGAACCGCGTGATCGTAACCTTTCGCACGAGTCCGCTCGGCTCCGTTGATTCGATCTGCCGAACAAGACCGTCTGCATCGTCAATCCACAGTGTCGCGCTCATGAACAGCGCAGCTCGTGATTTAGGGACGAGCGTTATCGCGTGAGTACTCTTGCCGCCGATACGGGCGGTACCAGCATCCGTGATCGCGTAGTTGTCGACCGGCGCAGAAAGGATCTGCCCCATTGGATCGATCAGCATTCCGCTCGCTCCGACCGCAGCCGGTATCCGGATTACCTGACCTGGAGCCGTGCTCGGCAGATATACCCACAGGTCCGAACCGTCAGATACGATGCGATCCGGGTCGGCTCCGTTGAACGTGATTGACAGCAGGTTGGGCCGCCGCCGTAACAGCTGGCCGGTAGTTGAAAGCGTGTTGCTCGTCAGCGGATTAGTGACCGTCTGCTTGAAGTCAATCGATATCGACGCTGCATCCTTGTATGCCGCTATCGCGCGTTGAAGGGTGGCTTCCGGGCGCTGCGCCAGAAGTGAGGGTGCAGTGCCAAGAGCCGCAAATGCTGCGGCTGCTGTGATGTACGAGATGGCTGATTTCATTGTCGGAGAATACCCGCTGCGCCGTCCGGCGTTCCCGGCTTGTGCGGCCGTTGGCTCACGCCGCGGGCTGTGCTACCACCCTGCCGATCGCTCCTGCGACAGCACGGAGTTCTTCCATCATTGCGACAAATTGGGCTGGATAGAGCGACTGTGCGCCGTCCGAGAAGGCCCGGTCCGGTTCCGGATGCATCTCGACCAGGATTCCGTCCGCGCCGGCGGCAATCGCGGCACGCGCCATTGGCGTAACCATGTCGCGCAGGCCGGTTCCGTGGCTTGGGTCGGCCACGATTGGCAGATGCGAAAGGCCGTGCACCAGCGGAATTGCCGTGAGATCGAACATGTTGCGGACGGCGGGATCGAAGGTGCGAACGCCACGCTCGCACAGAATTACCTGGCTATTGCCTTCTGCAAGAATGTATTCAGCGCTCAGCAACAGATCCGTAATGGTCGCGGCCATGCCGCGCTTCAGAAGAACCGGTCGCGACAGCTTGCCAACGGTCTTCAGGAGTGAGTAGTTCTGCATGTTCCGCGCACCGACCTGAATGCAATCAGCATACTCCGCGACAGCGTGTGCGCCCTCGTCGTCCATGGCCTCGGTGATGATCGGCAGTCCTGTTTCCTCCCGCGCGCGGACGAGCATCTTGAGTCCTTCCAACCCCAGTCCCTGAAACGAGTACGGCGAGCTGCGCGGCTTGAACGCGCCGCCGCGCAGTGCGCTGGCTCCAGCCGCGCGCGCGATCTCGGCGGCGCGAATGATTTGGCTTTCGGACTCGACAGAGCATGGGCCCGCGACGACTGGCACATCATTGCCGCCGAATGAAACGCCTGGAGCTATTTCGACGATGGTGGATTCGTTGCGCCACTCACGCGATACCTGTTTGTACGGCTGCGTGACATGGATGATGCGAACAACACTCGGCAACGCTTCGATCCTGCCGGAATCGACGCGACCGTCGTTTCCGACGATACCAACGGCAGTCCGTTGCGCACCCGGCATTGGATGCGCCCCGTATCCCATTTCTTCTATAACCGCGACGACGCGATCCACGTCGGCCGCGGGTGCGCCATGGCGCATGACTACAAGCATGATGCTCTCGATCTCAGGTGAAGCGTCGATCGCCGTGGCACGAATGTGTCCGAATGATCGACGTCAGACTCCAGCCGTCACGGCGTCGGACGGGACGGAGCCGGAGATTGCCTCTTCCACCGCCGGACCTCGGAGGTGAACGCTGACGATTGAAGAGACGCCCGGCTCCTGCATGGTGACGCCGTACACTGCGTCAGCCGATTCAGTAGTGGTACGCGGATTGTGAGTGATGACAATGAACTGTGTATTCCCCTTGACCTCGTTGAGCATGCGCACAAAACGACCAATGTTCTGGTCATCGAGCGGCGCATCGACCTCGTCCATCAGGCAAAACGGACTCGGCTTCATCAGAAAGATTCCGAATAGCAGCGATAGTGCGACGAGCGCGCGTTCACCACTCGAAAGCAGATGGATCCGTTGAGTCTTCTTTCCCCGTGGGGATGCGTGAATCTCGATGTCGCTGTCAAGCGGCGCGTCGGGATTCTGGAGTTTCAGCTCGCAATCGCCACCACCGAACAGCGTCATGAATATGTGACGGAAGTTCTCGCGGATCTGAACGAACGTGGTGAGGAACATCTCCCGTGCAGTGACGTCGATTTCGCGGATTGCCTGCTGCAACTTCGCGCGAGCGTCGTCGAGATCTGCGCGTTGCTGGCGGAGAAAATCCACAGCCTTGCTTTCTTCCTGGTGCTCTTCGATGGCGAGCGGATTGACCTGGCCGAGCGATTCAAGGTGCGCTCGCAGCTCCGCGGCTTCCGTGCGCAGCGAGTCGTCGTCCGCCTCAAGCGGCACGTTCTCGGCGAGCAATTCCTCGAGAGGACGGCGCCATTCGGTCTCCAGCCGCTCACGAATCGCTGTCTTGCGACCCGAAAGCTCCGTGTACCGGAGTTCCGTGGTATGCAGCTGCTCGGAACATTTCGCGGCATCGCGTCTTACTTGATCCAGCGCATGATCCGCTTCGGAGAGTGCCTCGTCCGCGGCACGCACTGCGCGTTCCGCATCTGAGAGCTGCGTCTCGGTATCCCGAAGCACTCCGTCGCGCGCTTCGATGTCGAGCGTCCAGTCGGCGAGCTGTGATGTGAGGGCCGCATCGTCGTGCGACAGCGTGCTAAGCTCCATCTGAAGCGCCGACAACCTGGAAGTAGCCGTCGTCTGTTCCTCGGCGAGTCGGCGCTCACGGTCGGACACGACCTGGAGCCGCGCCTGTGCCTGCGCCTGCTGTACCTGCGCCGCGGTACGAAGCTCCCGCGTTTGATCATGAGCTGCCTCGGCCTCGCTGAGAGCGCTGCGATGTTCGACTATTGCAGTGGCATGAGCGACCCCGGCTTCCGTGAGCGTTGCAATTTCAGCGTCCATGAGCGCTGCACGCTCGACGAGAGCTGCGCTGCGCTCGGAAAGCTTCGCGAGCGCGAGGTCTGCCTCGGTGACTTCACGCGTCGCGCGTTGATGACGCCGGAGAATCTCACTCACGACCTCTTCCGCGTGCCTCGCCTCGCGAGCAGCGATCGTCGCGATATCGGCCGCTGACGTGGATTCAGCCAGGGCCGTGTCGAGGGAGTCGCGCGCGGCGGTTGCGATCGTGGCCGCATTACGAAGCGCGACCTCCGAGGTTTTCATTTCGCGCGTAATGTCTGTAAGCTCTGCGCGGCGGCGAAGCGGCCCAGGCCCGGCTACTGCGGCCGGAAGCCATATCGCACCACGTGCATCGATGAACGCGGTCGCCTCGCCCACGGGTCTTACATGACCGAGTAGCGCAGCCACCCAACCAGCCGCGGTCGGCTCCGTCGCGTTCACCAGTGTTGCGAGGTCGTCCGACTTGTCGGTCGATGTATCGACAAATGTCGTATCGACAGGCAGAAGCAGCAGTGGTCCGGGTTGCGATGCCACATGCCACGCGCGGATCGCGTCTGCCGCGGCACGGTCACGAACGAGTACCGCGTGCACCGTCGCGCCGAGGTACCGCTCAACGAGGGCGGCTGGCGCCGAGTCCGCACTGATGAAATCGCTCAGCGGACCGAGGATCGCGCCTTCATCGAACTTGCCGCGCTCGCGCAGGAGTTTGGCCGCGGCTGGTGCCAGCCCCACTCGTTCGCGCTCGAGTGCCTGAAGCGCGTGGGCACGCCCTTCGAGCGCAGCGTACGTTTCTTCCGCACGGAGCGCTTCGGTCCGAGCAAGCGAGTCTGCCTCGCGTGCGCTACGGACGGTTGCTTCCGCAAAGCCCTGCTTTTCTGCCGTCTCAACAACGCGGACCCGAGCCATGTCGAGCGCAACCCTGGAGTCTTCAACTTCGCGTCCCACGAGCTCGGCAGCATCGAAAAGTTGAAGCTGTTCAGCACGGACCGCTTCATGACGGCGCGTCACATCCTGCTGCTCGCGTTCTGCGGCGTCGCGGTCCATAGTGAGGCGGTGAACCTGTTCCCGTAGCTCACGAGCGCGGCGTTCGGCCTGTTCAACGACTCCGCGCGCATTGGAGAGGGCAGTGCGTGCGCCTTCCTCGCTGCCTGTCCGCTCTCCGAGCTGCGCGCTCAATGCAGCGAGTTCCAATTCAAGCTGCGCGCGCGCCGCGGCCACTTCGGCAAGTTCTGATTCGACGCGTTGAGCTGTATCACCGCGCTCGCGACGCTCTTCCTCCGCGCGCTCGCGATGTGCGGCCGCGTTGCGGCGACGCTCTTCCGCAACGGCGATCTCGCCCCGCAATTGCTGCGTGCGCTCGCGTTGCTCAGCTACCAACCGCGCGACCTCACTACGTGCTCCTTCCGCGGTGGCGCGCGCGGCGTGTGCCCCGTCGCGCTCTCCTTCTGCCGTGAAGACGCGCTCGTGTTCGCTGGGCGCTGTTTCCCGCAAGGCTGCAAGGCGCTCGCGCAGGTCGTCGAGCTCCACGCTCCACGCCACCATCTCGCGTGCGGCGAGGCTCACTTCCACGGAGAACCGACGTGCAGTGAGCTCGGCGTGACGCTCCGCGCGCTTGCGCTGTCTCGCCAGCGATCGTACGTGGCTTTCCTTCTCGTTGAGAAGATCACCGATTCGCGCGAGGTCGACTGTGGTTTCTTCGAGGCGTCGCTCCGTGCTTCGCTTACGGTCACGATACAGTCCGATGCCTGCGGCTTCCTCGAACAGCTCCCGCCGGTCGTCTGGTCGATCGGAAAGCAGCGCGTCCAGCATTCGCGACTCGATTACCACACCGGTATCGGCGCCGAGCCCCGTTCCGCGAACCATGTCCTGGATGTCGCGCAAACGTGCAGCCGAGCGGTTGATGAAGTAGTCGCTTTCACCAGAGCGGCTCAACCGCCGCGTGATCACGACCTCGCGAAACGGCACGTTGAAGCCGCCGTCCTCGTTGTCGAAGTGCATGGACACTTCTGCGATGTTCACGGCCTTGCGCGCGGACGAGCCCTGGAAGATCACATCCTCCATCTTTCCGCCGCGGAGCGTGCGCGCGCGCTGTTCCCCCAGTACCCAGCGCACGGCGTCCGATACGTTGGACTTGCCCGAACCATTGGGGCCCACGATTGCCGTGGCGCCTGGCTCGAAGACCAGTTCAGTATGATCGGCGAATGATTTGAAGCCGTGAAGCTCGAGTTTGGTCAGCCGCAATTACGGTGTTCTCCCTGTGCGATATACAAGTGTAGGTGCAAGACTATCGGCGCGAAGCGTTTGCATGAGCGCAGCTGCGTCTTCGGGCCG
>JBDTAB010000173.1:0-4295 GCA_039924865.1 Gemmatimonadaceae bacterium
ACAACAACCGGCTCACTCGTGGCGGACCGCTCACGATGGTGCCGAGATCGTGGTCGATGAACGTGCAGGTCACAACGGATCCACGCCGAGTGATTGCGCTGAGTCCTGAGGTTTCACTGTCTGGCGACGCATCGGGAGCAAATTCGCAGAATGTGGGGCTAAGCATGGAAATGCGGCCGACTTCATTCGTCAACCTGAGCATAGGCCCGAGCTGGGGCGTCCAGCATGCTACCGGACAGTACGTCACAAGGATTTCCGACGCACTTGCGACCGCGACGTTTGGCGGTCGCTATGTCTTCGCCAATTTGAGCCAGACCACACTCGCAATGGAAACGCGGCTCGACTGGACATTCACGCCCGATCTTTCGTTGCAGCTTTACGCGCAGCCGTTTGTGTCGAGCGGGAAGTACTCATCCTTCAAGCAACTCCGCGCGCCGCGCACGTATTCGTTCGATGTGTACGGACATGGGGCCGGTACCATAGCGCATGACGCATCCGGTTACACCATCGATCCCGACGGTGCAGGTGCTGCTCCGTCATTTGCGATTGGAGATCCCAATTTCAACGTCCGCAGTCTGCACGGCGATGCAGTATTACGCTGGGAATATCGCCCGGGCTCGACACTCTTTGTGGTCTGGCAGCAGCAGCGTGATGGTTTCGAGCCGATCGGAGATTTTTCGCTGAACCGGGATGTGGGCGCGATCTTTCGTGCGCAGCCGACGAATGTGTTTCTGGTGAAGTTCGCGTACTGGATTGGAGAGTAGAGGAGGGGGATGAGTCAGGCAATGGCATTGTCGTGGTACAATTGCATCCACCCACAAGCGAGATGCAGATATCACGTGGGGAGCAATTGACGGCGACGTCGTCATATCGGAAATAACACTTGCGATTGTGATGCGCTACGTGATGTTGAATCCCGTTCGGGCGCGAAGCCGCACGGCGCAAGACCTGACCCCAAAATCACCAAAATCACACATAAAGGGGTTGGCCGCACGCCGTTCGACGAGTAGAATTGTGAGGAGACGCACCGCTCACCCGATGTCCTGGAACGATGCTGACGACGCAAATTGCTGACCTGCTCAAGGCTACTCGGAAAACGCTCAGGCTGAGCCAGAAGGAGCTTGCCGGCCGGGCGGGTGTGAGCCACCGCCTCGTGGCGGAAGTTGAGCGCGGCGAACGGCCGCACGTCAGCTTCGAAACGGCACTTCGGTTATTGGGAGCGGTCGGCATCAGCATTCGCCTGACGGATCCGTTGGGCACCAGTTGCGAGCTTGACAACCCGAGCGGCGAAGCGACGGCTCGTGCTGTACGCGCAGCCGTGCGACGCGCCACGTGGCAAGGCAGGCAGATCCGCCTGAGTCAGAAAGGGGTAGAAGAGGAAGACGCTCTGACAAACGCACAGGGCGCCGACCCGCTGGCGGCTGTCGCTCTCGTCTCGGAGCAGGCGTACGCCATCGGTGATGCTCCACGGACTGTTCGTTAGGTTGTCGGGCGCCGGAGCAATGCTGTTCTCGCCGCGGATTTCCGAGAGTGCATCGAATGTTTCAATGCACACCAAGTGCATTTCGTGCTGGTCGGCGGCTATGCGCTGGGATGGCATGGCGTGGTGCGAGCAACCGGAGCCATCGACTTTCTTTACGAGTCGACCGGCGAGAACGTCGAGCGACTCTGTGACGCGCTGCGTGACTTCGGCGCTCCACCGCATCTGATCGACCCAGGGCTCTTGTTGTCGCCAGATGCTGTGACCCAGATCGGTCTCCCTCCGCTACGTATCAACTTGCTCGCATCGATCTCCGGGGCCACGTTCGCTGAAGTACGCGCCGGGGCCGAGCAGGTCGCGCTGGCCGGCCAGCGTGTGTTCGTCATTGGCCTCAAAGAGTTGCGAACCAATAAAGGCGCAACCGGCCGCCCGAAAGATGAGACCGACCTGCGTCGCCTCGATATGGTCCGCCGTCGCGGTCACGATTGAGTACTGCCTCGGGGGTTGTTGTCACGGCGGTGGGCGTTGTCGATACGCCGGTCACGTCGAATCGAAAACCGCCGCCGGACTGAGTTGGTCGGAGCTTTAAATCCTCTCCAAACCCTCGACCTAAGTACCTTTATCCCGTGCAGCCAACCATCAGCAGCAGCGACGGAGACTACTCGAGTCTCTGCGATCTCCTCAAGACGCGAACGGGCGAGATCCTGGAAGAGTGGGAGAAGCTGTGCTGTGCGGCACCCTGGGACGCGCTGCCCGAGAATCATCGTCTGGATGCCTTGCCGGGGGTGCTCGCGGCCGCGATCGAGGCGGCAGCCATGGATGATGCGCGCAACTGTCGGACAGCCGTAGTGGATGCCGCGATCAAACACGGACAGGATCGGCGGGCTCAAGGATTCGAGCTCCCGGTACTGTTCACCGAGTTCTACTTCCTGCGCGAGGCGATCTGGCGAACGCTCCGAAAGATCGCGGACGCACCGAGCGCGTACGATGTGGTGCTACCGATCGATCATGCGCTGACGGTGGCGACGCGCGCGACGGTCGCGGGATTTCACCGGCAGGAGTTCGAGGAGCAAGGGCGTTGGGCTGAGAAGGTCGCCGGCCTCGCTGACGAGATGGGGGCGCGTCACGCGCCGAGCCCCATAGATCACACGTAGTAGCTCGATGGACGTCAGCTGCGAGCCGACGAAATGTAGGTGAGGCCAGTCCAGACTTCATAAGCGTCTGCAGCCTCGCGGATCTCGTGGGAACATCGCATCCGCACTGGGTGGGCGTCCAGTTGACTACATATTTAGCATCGTCTTTAGCATCGTCAATCCAGTGGTGCTCACGCCCGCGGTGTTGGCGTTGCCGTTGCTCGGTGCGATCAATTACCATTTGATGTTGGTCCAATCTTCAAGCAGCAACGCGTCGAGATCGCGGCGACCGACACGGGATTCACGCTCAAGACCAAGTGCTATGAGGCAGCACGTGAGTCGTTTGTTGAGCTCGTGGATGAGCTGGAACGCGCTTGCGTAATGCCGCGTTCGTTCGGTCGCTCGACTTGGGTGATTACCCAAATCCTCTGGGCCGACCCAAGTTTTTTGAATGGCGCGCCTTTCGTCTGCCGCGCGTTACGCATTCGTCACGGCGTCCGCGTATCGCTTCGCGTTATCGTCTCCGACAGTCGCGCCCACGGCACGCCGAGTATGCTTACCGTCGCCACGTTGAGCACCGTTCGTCCGTCGGGCTGTAGATACAACTGCTGATCCATGTACACTGCCGGTTGCCGCAACAGATAACGCAGACGGAAAACGTTTCCGTCCGTTTCACCGTTGACCTCACCCGACGCATCGCTGAGTGTAGCCGTGTACGAATGCGGCCCACTTCGATGTAGATGCCATGTTCGGCTCTCCATTGTTCCATCGTCGTACTTCACATCCTGCTCCAGCCGGAAATCGCCATTCGGTTCGACGCTGCCGGTCCCGGTAACGTGAAGCTTGCGCGGCTTCTTCCAATGCTGCACCAGTGTACCCTCGCCATGGGTGACGCCCATGAAGAACGCTTCGGGTCTGAGCTCCGGCGTACTTGCGGCTTCGGTGTGGAACGAGGATACTGGGAGACATCCGGCTATCGATACCGCGATACCGGCGGCCATGAGCCATTGGACTCCGGATGTCATTCCGAGCCCAGGTGTGACGTCCACCGCGTTGTATTTCAGAGTCGTTTCCATTGCTGTGCGCTGTTCGGTCCTACCCAATGGCCAGTCGAACGATCCGCTCGCACGGATCTCAAACCCATTCCCGCCGTCCGTATCAGTCCCGATCCACCGGTTGCAGATTTTGTTGTCTAGCGTAAAACTGTGCAACCCACAATATTCGCCCCGAACAGAACGACTTCGTCTCGGCGGCCGCGGGCCGCCAGGAGCGATGCGTCCAACCATTCAAATTGCGGCCGACGCCATGCGGAATAATCGATCAGCAACCCTGTTCTCATTCTTCGCCTGCGTAAGCATTGCATCGTCCGTCGCGCTCGCTCAGAAAGCCGACTCTGCCGACATACTCATACGCGGCGGCACGGTAGTGGATGGCACGGGGAGTCCCGGTCGGGCTGCTGATGTCGCGATTCGAGGCGATCGGATCATTTTCGTGGGCAACGCAGCGTCCGCGCACATTCATGCGGCTCGTACAATCGATGCGAAAGGATTAATTGTCGCACCCGGGTTCATCGATTCGCACACACACGCTGAGTCGGATCTGTCCAGCCCTGCCAGGCATGGCAACGTGAATTATCTCATGCAGGGTGTCACAACCGTGATGACCGGCAACGACGGATCCAG
>JBDTAB010000174.1:0-16723 GCA_039924865.1 Gemmatimonadaceae bacterium
TGCTTTCCGATTCGGACAGTGGCCGCATAGGCTCTCCGTGCGTGGCTGCAGAGCCTACTGCTCCAGTCTCGTCTTTAGCGATCTCCGAGGGAGTTCTGTGTCCGCTGGCTGGATGCGGGGACGAAGTCGTCGATCGCCGTTTGCGGAGGTGCTTTGATTCCCGATCGACTGGAGGCTGCGCACCTGGACGCGCTGGTGGCTCGGCGGCAGGCTTGACAGGATGTGTCGCCGGCGAAGACGAGGTGGTTCCTGGAGTGGCGTTGGACTTGGAGTCGGACATACTGCACACCGGCGCGGGGTCGGGGCCACCAGGGCCCGTCGCATGTATCGCAGGCAGATACCTTGCCGCAGACCTCCAACACACCCGACTGTCAGCCCGAAGGACTCGCCACATCGGTGCCGACAATTTCACGCAGCGTAGGGTCCGTATGCCAGGTCCCTACGGTCCTTCGGCACACGATATGCCTTGCTGATCTATTTCATCCCATTCACACAAGAGAGGACTCCATAATGAAGGCTAAAGACATCATGACAAGCGATCTCGCACACGTCACTCCGGACACACGACTGAGCGATGCTGCGAAGCTCATGAAGGAAAGAGACGTAGGCCTATTGCCGGTGGTGGAAGCCAACGGGTCGGGGAAACTCGTCGGGTTGATTACGGACCGCGACATCACACTGAGGCACGTCGCCGTGGGACACACGAGCAACGACTGCACAGTGCGGGAAGCTATGAGCGAGAACGCTACGACCTGCCCGCCGGACGCTGACATCGGCGATGTAATGAAGATGATGGGCAAGGAGCAGGTCCGGCGCATACCGATCGTGGACGAACGCTCAAATCTGGTAGGAATCATCTCACAGGCTGACATCGCGCTGCGCGTGGATGATGCAAAGAAGACCGACCGCACGCTCGAGCAGATTTCCAAGCCATAAGCCCGAAGGTCTAGTCCTCGAACGCCTCGTGCTGGCGTTGGCGGACATGCCTTAGCTCGAACACCTGGGCGACCTCGCCGCCGAGTATGAATACCAGCGACGCGTAATAAACCCATAGTACGACAATCACGAGTGCGGCGATCGTCCCGGTGTAGAGCGAGCCTGGTTTGAATGATGTTACGTAGTACGAGAACGCGAACTTCGCAATCTCGAACATCACGCCGGTAAAGACGGCGGCGACAAGAGCGGTCTGCCATCGCATCTTCTTGTAGGGCAGATACTTGTAGAGTCCGAAGAACAGTGCGGCGATGAATGCGAACGCCACTATGCGCCCGGCCGTGTATTCAAGTGTGCCCATGACATCCTCGCGAAGTCCTAGCGCTTCCAGGACCGCAACTCCGCGAGATGAAGCGATCGCGATATACGCTGATAGTGCCGTGTACATGACGAATATCAGCGAGGACACAACGGTCACCTTCACGTCGTAGATCTTCCCGTCGATTATTCCTCGATCGATTTCGATGTCGAAGATCTCATTGAGGATCGACCGGAGTGATCCAAAGAGCCGCGTGGAGAACCAGATGAAGCCGATTGCCGCGTAGATGCCGACAGTCCCGCGGGCGGCGATGATCTTGGCGATGACTTCCGTTACGGGTTCGCTCGAGTCGGTGGGCAGGAACCTGTTGACAAGGGAGATGATCTCATTCGAAGCCACCTGCGTAGACTCGTTCAGGAGGTACGTAAGAGACGTCGCGAACAACAGGAGAAATGGGATGATCGCGAGCAGGATGTTGAACGAAATCCCGCCCGCGAGAAAGAAGATGTCGTCCTCTCCACTGTTGTCCCATACGCGACGCGCGTAGTCCGCAAAACCGACACCGAAGCGTCTGTACCACGGACGCACGCCGCCCATCCTAATATCTGCTACAGGGTTTTTGCTTCGCGACGCGCTGCTTTGTTTTCCGCTATCCGACGCTCGAGGTCTGACCGTGCCTCGACGGCTGCGGATTTGCCTGCATCAACAGCGTCGATGATAGTATCCTGACCGCGCCGGATGGCGTCGCGAGCAATGCCAACACGATCAGTGATCCGGTCGCGCACGTCGTTCGCCCGCGACGTGACGGAGTCCGCGACGTCCGTGGCTGCGTCACGCACGCGGCCACCAGTCCGCCGGGCCTGGTGTTCGATCATCCGACGTGTCTCGACACCGCTTCGCGGAGCGAACAGCAGCGCGATTCCAGCGCCGATTGCAGCACCGAGCAATAGAGTGCCAATTCCGGCTTCCTCGCGCTCGATCACAACGAATGGCTGGCCATCAGAATCGTAGTCTCTCATTGTATTTACCGCTTCCCCGTCTTTGAAGGTTTGGGTTTCGCTTTGGCTGAAGTCTTCTTTGTTGCACCGCGAGATCTGCTGGCAGCGGTGCTACCCGACGCTGCCACCGCTGCCGCCGCCGGCTCCGCCGGCTCCGCGGCTGGGGCGGAGTGTTCGGTCGAGGTCTTCTCAGCGCTAGCCTTCGCAGCTGCCGCCAGTTGCGCCAAGCGCAGATGCCGCGGCATTATGTCTGCTGCAGTAATCATGTCACCACGCGTCATTATGACAGCCCGTTCGACCGCGTTCTTCAGCTCGCGGACATTGCCGGGCCAGTGGTACGCGTGAATCCAGGACCACGACTCCTCGTCGAATCCCCTGACCTGCTTGCCATTCTGGCGCGAAAAGCGCAGCAGAAACTCGTTGGCGAGCAACTGGATGTCGCTAACGCGCTCGCGCAGGGCCGGAATAAACAACTCTACTACGGCGAGCCTGTAGTAAAGATCCTCGCGGAGCTCGCCTTCGGCGAGTGCCTTCTGCAGGTCCATGTTGGTGGCGGCAACGATGCGTATATCGACGGCAATCTCCTTCTTTCCGCCGAGCCGGCGCACACTCCGCGATTCGATTGCGCGGAGGAGCTTGACCTGAATATCGGTTGGCATTTCGGCGACTTCGTCGAGAAAAATTGTTCCGCCGGAAGCCATCTCGAACGCGCCCGGCTTCTCGTTGATGGAGCCGGTGAATGCACCCTTCTCATGGCCGAACAGTTCGTTCTCAAGGATGTCCTTGGGAAGCGCTGCACAGTTCAGGGCAAAGAACGGACCCTTGGCCCGATCGCTCCTGGAATGAACCGCACGCGCAACAAGCTCCTTGCCCGTGCCAGACTCCCCAAGTATGAGCACCGACGCGGTGGACGGAGCGACAGCGTCAATGATCTGATACAGGGCACGCATTTCCTCGGATTGGCCAGTGAGCTCGGCGTAGTGCGTGAGCGTCTCCAGCTTCGACGAGAGTTCGCGGTTCTTCTGGCCGATCGCGTACTTCTCGATGGCTTTCGGAATCAATGCCTTCAGGCGATTGAGCTTGTCGGAGTTGAGCGGCTTCTCGATGTAGTCATACGCTCCTTCGCGCATCGCCTTGACGGCCGAATCAACAGTTGCCTGTCCCGTAATGATTATGCATTCTGTCGCGATCGCCTTGCTTTGCAGTTCCTTGAGCAGCGCGAGGCCGTCAACCTTGGGCATCATAAGATCGGCGAGCACAACTCCGTAATCACCATCGACGAGCGCATCGAGAGCCTTCTGGCCGTCGTTGCACGCGGTTACGTCATAGCCTTCATCAGATAGAATCGCGCTAAGTCCTTGCGTGATCGCCTGTTCGTCGTCGGCGACGAGTATTCGGTGCTTGATGCCGGGTGCCATTCGTTTATGAGTTTTCAGTTGCGGGGTGACGTATTGTCGGATACGGGCGCTATCGTGGTTTGCGGGGGGCGGTTTCCTTGCATGTCCATCAGCGCTGCCAGTTGAGCTACCAGGTCCGTGTAACGCTTGTGCAAACCGGTGGCTGCGTCCAGTTGTTGAACAGCCGCCGTGAGGAACGGTGTGATCTGCGCAATGTCAGTGCCGCGCTCCGCGCGGCCGCGCGCGACCTCCAGATTGACGGCGACGCCGTTGAGGGCATTTCGCACATCGTGCGCGAGCGTCTTCAACTCAGCGGCGCGGTCCGAATCCTTCACGTCGCTTCAATCACTGAGATCAGCGTCATCCGGGGCTGCCGCGACAACCGCAAGATCCGCGTGCGGCATCTCGCGATGCTGCACTGGAGTATGCACGTGCAGCGCGATCAGTTCACGGGTGTCCTGAATGTTCAGCTGCCTGAAGAGGAATTCGAACTTGGCGTCGTATTCCCGTGCAAGCGTTTCCTTCGCATCAGCTGGCATGTCCCAGATCTTCCGCTTGAAGGGCCCTAGCGCCTTCTTTCGCGTCTTGTAGTAGAACTGCTCATCGGTATCCGTCGGCTTGCGCTCGTTGGCGATGTTGATCTCGAGCCACGCGTAGATCTCCTTCCGAAGTGCGTCCGGCATGTGATCGTAGAGCATGTTCTGGAAGTTCGTCGCAAGATGGATCTCGCACGTACCTGTTGCCGGGAACTTGTGGAACAACTCGTCGGGAAGCGTGGATGCACCATGCTGCACCGCGCCCGCGAGTCCGTATTCCTTCCGCGAGATGTCCGACAGCGTCGTGAGAGTTCCGAAGTCGATGGCGACTTCCTTGATCGAACCATTCGGCAACACGATGCCACCGTGCGAAGTTCCGGACTGCACACTGACCTTTGAAAGTCCGTCGGATCCTGGCGCGATACGACCGAAAAGATTGTTGAATCCATCCATGTACGCGCGGAGTTCTGCGGGTGTCGAATTCTCCGTTCCTACTTCGCCAATCTCGCCACCCAGCGAAATCATGACACCCGCAGGCTGCAGCCCGCGAACAAATGCCGCGATGTCCGAACACTGTTCGACGTTCGCCCGCTGCTGCTCTTCCAGCGTTGGCCGCGAGATATCGACGAGGGTCGACGTATCGATATCGATGTTGTAAAAGCCAGCCGCGACCGCCTCCACAGCCAGTTGCTTGACGGCGCCGGATTCCTGATCCGGATTAGTAGCGAATTTCTTCGCGCTTATCTGGAAGTGATCTCCCTGGATGAAAAGCGGGCCGCGGAATCCCTCGCGAATCGCTGCCGCCAGCATAACCGAGGCGTATTCAGCCGGTCGCTGATCCGTATACGCGATCTCGGACCTCGCGATCTCGAGCACGAATGCCCCGACATTGAGCTTGATGGCACTCCGAAACACCGACCGAGCGGTGTCATACGCCATGCCACGCACATTTATCGCAGGCACGGTCACATCGCTGTAGGCGCCCTTGCCGCGCGCGATGTACAGGTCGTGAATCGAGGACGGGAAGATCCCCACGGCTTGGGCAATTTCCCAGATAAGCCAGCGAGCATCCGCCTTTTGATCGTCGTCGCCGAAAACTGCCTGGCGAACCAGCGCGTCCACATGCGTACCGGAAATCCGGCTCACGTCGGGAATCGTTACAGTGCCGTCCGTTACCACGACGGCTCCGTCGAACAACTGTTCTGATTTCGTCTTGGTCATGTCTGAATTTAGCGCGACTCCGACCAGCGCGGATCGGGTTTTGGAAGAGAGTCCCACTGCGCTTTGGCGGCCTCGGCGCCCGGCCGGCCAAGCAATGCGTATGCGAACTGCTTGCCGAGCTCGACTCCCGGCTGGTTAAACGCGTTGACCCCGTACATTTGGCCCGCGTACGCGGTAGCGAGTTCCAGCATCATCATGAGCCCACCCACGTGCGACGCGTCGATCCTCTCGACATGAATCGTGAGGTTAGTCCGACCACGCTTGGCCAGCGCACCGGCGGTCGCACGCTGCTCGATGTTGAGCAACTCGCTCAGCGAATGACCGCCCAGATAGCCAAGTTCCGTCACATGCTCGAATCCCTTGGGAATTATGAGGTCAGGGCCGTGATCCTCAATCGCGATGAACGCGATTGCCTTGTTGGCCGGTCCCTCCATGAACGACTGCACCTGACTGTGCTGATCGGTGGAGCCCAGCGCCGGGAGCGGCGTACTGCCGACAGACTTCCCGTCCGTGCGGTGCTTTCCGAGAGACTCGGCCCATAACTGCACGAACCACGCGGCGAAATCACGAAGTGGGTCGGCGTACGGCATAAGTACATCGACCACACGGCCGTGGCGGACATCACTCATGTAAAACAACGAACCGATTACGCCGGCGGGGTTCGCAGTCAGCTCGGTAGTTTGACACCTGTCGAGCATCTCCCCTGCTCCGGCGAGGAGGTTTTCCACGTCGATGCCCAGCAGAGCTGCGGGAAGAACTCCAACGGGCGTGAGAACGCTGTAGCGGCCCCCGACGCCCGGCGGAATGTCCAGCGCAGGCACAGAAAGCTCTTTAGCGAGTGGCCGAAGCGCGCCATGCTCGGGATCGGTAACAAAGACAAAATGCTCCGAAACGGGAAGACCAGCGGCTTTGATGCGGTCGTGAGCGATGAGGAACTGCGACATCGTCTCGGCGGTGCCGCCGGATTTGGATGTAACAATGAAAAGCGAGCGCTGCAGGTTGAGCCTGCCGAGTACCGCAATGATCGTTACCGGGTCGATGTTGTCGAGGACGTGAAGTCGAGGCGATCCTGACCGGGCTTCGGCCGTAAGCTCGTTCCAACCGGAGCGGCATAGCGCCGTCTTCAGCGCGATGGGTCCGAGCGCAGAGCCTCCGATTCCAAGGATCACAACATCATCGTACCGGCCACGCGTTCGCGCGGCGAAGTCGATGGACTGCTGCAGCAGTGGCTTGTTGCGCGGCAGGTTCATGAAGTCCGCAACACCTTCGCTGCGCTGAGCTTCGACAGCCTTGTGGACGGGCCGGAAAGCTCCGAGCGCCTCGTCCCACTCCTCGTCCGTGATACCGTTCTCAACGGCGCTCGCCATCATATTCGTAAAATCGATCGTAATCATATACGTACCGTTAGGCCGTCGAATGCGGGCTGGATGCCGCGAGGCAGCTCGGCTTCGAGATCAGCGTGGAAATTGTCATGCGTCAGATGAGTCAGGTACGTTCGCTCGGCACCGATCTCGCGCGCCGTGCTGATGGCTTCCGGAATGCTGAGATGGCTCGGATGCTCGGTGCGGAAGAGCGCGTTGATCACCAAAACCTTCGCACCCCGAAGAATCTCGATCGCCGAAGGCGGGATGGTCTTCGCGTCCGTAACGTACGCAAGATCGCCAATACGATATGCAAAAACCGTGACATGCCCGTGAGGAACGGCAACCGGAGTAACGTCGACGTCGCCGATGCGCACTGCCTGGCCCGGTTCGAGCGGCTCGGAGCGCCCCTGGGGCTTGGTCGTACCGGCCAGCACGACCATGGTTTCGTCGAAGATGTACGGAAATCGCATCGCAAGCCGTTCGAGCGTGTCCCGAGGCCCGTACATCGTGATCGGGGCAGTCCTGCGGTTGGTAAACGCACGAATGTCATCGACGCCGTGCGTGTGGTCGGCGTGGTCGTGGGTGAACAGGATCGCGTCGACTCGATCGACTCCGTTCGCTATCAGCTGGAGCCGTAGCTCTGGCGGCGTGTCGATCAGGAGCCGAGTGCCACCATCGGTCTCGACCAGAGCGCCCACCCTGCTCCGTCGATCGCGTGGATCGGCGGAGCGACACACGGCGCATCCGCACCCAATTTGCGGCACTCCGAAACTGGTACCGGTGCCGAGAAACGTGAGCTTCACGAGTCTGCCACCATCACGCGACACTACCGGGCAATCGCGAACTCACACAACCTCCACTTTGAGGAGGTTGGTCGTTCCGGTAATTCCAAATGGATGGCCGGCCGTGAAGATCACCCGATCTCCGGGCGCAGCGAGGCCGAGTTCACGGACGACGACCTTACCTACTTCCGCCATCTCGGTGTACGTGGGGCGCGACTCCGAGACATACGGAATGACGCCCCACATCAGCGCGAGCTGACTGCGGGTCCGCGCGTTGTCCGTGAGCGCAAGAATGGGGACCGGCGGACGGTGCGATGAAACTATACGAGCCGAAAATCCACTCTTCGTAATGACCACGACGAGCGGCGCACCAAGCATTTTTACCGCGGCCACAGTGGCAGCGGCAATCGCTACCTCCGTTGTGACTATGCCAAGCGGCGGCTCATGCACATCGTAGAACTGCCTTGACGGCGGATGCTGCTCGACTTCGGTAATGATCCTGCCCATCGCCTCGACAGCGAGTCGGGGATACGCGCCCGTAGCCGTTTCTGCGGAAAGCATGACTGCGTCGGTACCGTCCAGAATCGCGTTTGCGACATCACTCGCCTCCGCGCGCGTCGGGCGCGGGTTGGTCACCATGGACTCCAGCATCTGTGTCGCGGTGATGACCGGCCGGCCAATGCGATTCGCAAGCGCGATGATCTTCTTCTGCGCGACGGGAACCTCCTCGAACGGGAGCTCCACCCCCAAGTCCCCGCGCGCAACCATCACGCCATCCGCCGTTCGAACAATGGATTCAATATTGGCCAGTGCTGCGTCCTTCTCGATCTTGGCAATAATCGCTATCCAGGCCGGGAGCAGCGCGCGCAGAGACGTTATGTCCTCGGCGCGCCGTACAAAACTTAGTGCGAGGTAGTCCAGTTCCTGAGCGATGGCGAAGCCGACGTCAGTGATATCCTTTTCGGTGAGCGATGGCGCAGAGACCTGAACGCCGGGGAGGTTGAGTCCCTTGTGACTTCGCAGAACACCACCGTGGATTACGCGCGCATGCACTCGCGGTGCTTGTACGTCCAGAGCAACGAGCTCGATGAGGCCGTCATCCACAAGAATGCGATCGCCCACCTTGACGTCGTGCGCGAGTTCGGAATATGTGACGGGGATTTCACCGCCCATTTCCTCCCCCTCATGAACGAGCGTGACGTCGTCACCCGGATTCAGCGGAACGCTCAGTGCGAGATCGCCAATTCGAATGCGGGGTCCCTGGAGATCACCAAGTATGGCGATCGGTCTTCCCATTTCCTCCGCGACGGCGCGAACCATCCGAATTCGTTCGGCATGGTCCGCGTGAGTGCCGTGCGAAAAATTGAGCCGGGCTACGTTCATGCCGGCCTCGACGAGCGCCGTTATGGAATCGTGAGATGAGGTCGACGGTCCAAGCGTGCAGACAATTTTTGTACGACGGATATGTGCCATCAGTTGCCGTTCTGGTGAAGCTGCGCGACCTTCTTATCTATCCCAGCGCGCAGTGTTTCGAACGATTTCTCGAAGCTTGAAATCCCGTCACGTAGCAGCTTATCGGTAACGTCATCCAGGCTCACGCCAGCCTCCGCGATTGCCTGGAGTTCGGCGCGAGTGCCAGCCATGTTCGCATCGACCGTCCTCGCCACGATGCCATGGTCCCGGAAATCCTCAATCGTTTTTGGCGGCATTGTGTTCACGGTGTCGGGACCGATCAATGTCTCAACGTACAGCACGTCGCGGTACGCGGCGTTCTTGGTGCTGGTGCTGGCCCAGAGCGGCCGCTGTACACGTGCGCCCTTCTCCTGCAACGCCTGCCACCGCGAGCCGCCGAACTTGGTTACAAAAAGTTGATACGCCATCTTGGCATTGGCGATTGCAGCCTTGCCTTCGAGCTTACGGGCGTCGCCGCCGATTGCTTCGAGGCGCTTGTCGACTTCGGTGTCGACACGACTCACGAAGAAGCTCGCCACCGATGCGATCCGGTCGATGGGGAGTTTTTTCGATACGCGTGCTTCGAGCCCATCGATGTACGCGTCAATCACACGTTCGTGCGCCTTGACCGCGAACAGCAATGTGATGTTCACATTCACCCCATCGGTGGTCAGTTGCCGCACGGCCTTGGCTCCCTCTTCAGTACCCGGCACTTTCACGAGGAGGTTGGGACGGTTGACCGTCTTCCACAGTCTGTGAGCCTCGGCAACGGTCGCGTTGACATCGTTGGCGACGCCAGGTGATACCTCGATGGAAACGAATCCGTCCTTTCCGTCCGTACTGTTATAGACATTCGCGAAGATGTCGCACGCATCCCGAACGTCCTGAGTCTCCACGAGCTCGAACAGCTGCGCCGCATTAAGATTCCGTGGCGCAGCGCGGAGCTGCTCGTCATACGCCGTTCCTTCCGCGAGCGCCTTCTGGAAGATCGTTGGATTGGAAGTCATTCCGGTGAGAACGTCGTCAGTCAGACGCCGCTCCAGATCACCGTTGTGCAGTATTGAACGATCTATAAAATCGAGCCAGATCGACTGGCCGGCGGCGTGGAGGGCCTGTAAACGATGATTATCCATTGGCATTCTTTTGTCCTTGTTTACGTTGAGCGAAGTACGCGGTCGCACGGTAGACTGCCACTATCTGGCGGTACCCTATCGCCTCCGCGATCGCAAAGGCCATCAGGCGAGCAATGTCGCTGGTCCGATCCAGTCGCTGGAACGAGATGGCGTGGAAGACTACGGTCCATACAGATAGGAGTATGCCGTATCCCACCACGGAGGCCAAGTAGGCCAACGTAAATGACGAATCGAATACGCCGGCCAGGAGTCCGATTATGAGCCCCAGGTAGCCGAGGACCTCGAGAATCGGAGCGATAATGAGCCCGAGCCACAGATACGGCATGGCCACCATCCCAAATGCACCGTATTCCGGGTTCGCGAGCATGGAGGCGTTCCTCGACAGGCTTCGAATCAGCCCACGGAGAACGCGTTGCCTCGTACGCCCGATCGACCGGAGGTCGGAAGGGGTTACAGTCCAGGCCACGGGATCCGGGATCACGGGCAGCCGAGCGTTGACTCCGATGTCGGTGAGATATCGATGTATTCTGACAGCCAGGTCCATTCCGGGGGTCGCTTCCTGGGGATCGAACCCTCCAAGGCCGACGAAGTCCTCCCGCCGGAAAAGCAGGGTTCCACTTGGAAACGCCACGTTGCTCGCCATCCGGTTCCACCCGAGCCGTTGAAACACGACGCTACGGAGAAATTCCACGTTTTCGCAACCGACGGCCCACCCGCGAATGCGGCCGAAGATCAGCCGGCCATCGTCGGCTATCGAAATATTCGCGCGGCGGGCAACCCCGCCAACACACGCGACGGCTCGGTCCAGCAGGAAAGGCCGGGAAAGTCTGAGCAGGGCGTCACGCTCGAATATCACGTTGGACGCCGCTGGCATGATGTGCGGAAACCGCGCCGCATTGATCGCGGCGTTCAGATCGTCGCCCAGCGAGCCCGCTTCCTTGTCGATGCAGAGAAGCCGTGGGTGCGCGCGAGACCGGTAGTAACTCCGAACTGGCCTGGTTGCGAAGTTTACCGTGAATGCCGGTGGTACCTCGTAGAGGTCGAATGCTTTTCCGAGCTCTCTGAGCCCATCGCCACTGGCGCCGTCGGTGACGATAATCACCTCGAAGCGCGGATGGTCGAGATCCAGCAGCATGCGCGTGAAGGCAACGGCGCCGTCATCCAGCGAGCGAAGTGTAGCAACCACGGAAATGGGCGGAAGCGCTTCGGAGCCGATCAGGTCCTGGAAGTATTCATCGTCCGCCAGCTGCCAGTGCGACCACAGTTCCGGCACAGCGCACATCAACAGCAGCGCCTGAAACGAATTGATGACCAGGAAGAAGATCAGGATCCCCATCATGAGCGGAACGAGAATGGTGGCGATCGTCATCCTGCGGACAACTCCGCGACGCTTGCTTCCGAAAGACCGTTGACCAGCGTCGCCATATCACGCGCGTACCTGTCGGTATGGTTAAGCGCCGCCGATAGAGCCGTGCGCCCAGGCTCGCCCATGGACGCAAGCCCAAGTCCCGCGCGGAACCGGACCCACCAGTTGGTGTCGGCGAGCGCGCGGGAAAGCTCCGTGACAGAGCGCTCGTCGACGATCCCGGACAGGCCACGCGCGGCTTGCGCACGTACACGCCAGTCAGGATCGCGAAGCATGGAGAGCAGCTTCACATGCACGGTGTCGCCAGGCTTGCTGCGCAACACTCGCGCAACAGCGACTCTAACTTCCGGATGTGGATGCGTGGAAAGGTCCGCAACGCGTGACATGCACTTTGCGTCATCCAGCTGTGCAGCCGCGTTGATGTATGCATAGAGCTTGTGCGGTGGCGCGTCGGAACGAATTCGGTCCAGCAGCATCGGACCGACAATCGGTGCGTATCCCGCGAGCACGCGGAGCTGATACGTTCGAACTGCTGGCGATGCGAGTGACAGGCCATCAATTACACGAATGAGCAGCTCTCGATCGGCGTATTTGGCCAGGCACGCGGTAGCCGCGCTCTGGACCGCGGGGTGCGAATCGGACAGCAGTTTCAGAATCGTATCGCGGTCAGGCGCAGAGGCAACGAGCGACAGCGTGCGCGCAGCTGCAAGTCGCTTCCACCACAAGCGTGAGTCAGCGCCTTCGATTGTTTGCGCCACCCACGGTTCCCGGCGTAGCATCGCCGCTAGCGACGCGCGCTCCGTCAGCTTTACTTGCTCAAGTCCGAGCGACGCGAGCGCCTGCGCAGTATCGGAGTGCGCTGCGTTGCGAAGGGCGGCGAGCACTTCGTTGGCCCCGAGATCTCCCGCCAGCAGGCGGCGCGAGCTACCGGTAGCGGCTGTATCATCGGCAACTCCGGCGGCAATGCGGTTCCGTGACCGGCGAGCGTAGTCGAGCACGAGAGCGAGCACAAACAGCCCAACCTGGAAGACGCCAATCACGATGGCGACGAATCCGTATCTCATTTTGAACGGTCGTTCGAGACCAGATACGGATTCGCTGGAGTTGTCGGGCAGTGCATGCCGTCAAATATGCGGAGCAGAGCCGCCGATGTCAGTGCGGAAAGGAACGAATTCGCTTCACGCTGCCATGCATGTCACAGGGCTGCTCGAGCGAGCGGCTAGTATCGCTGGAGTGTGGCGTCGACGTCGTTGGTCCAGCTGTTAATTCCGCCAAGAACATTGGTGACGCGGGTGAATCCCCGATCGACCAGCGTTTGTGCGGCGGCCATGCTCCGGACGCCTGCCTTGCAGTAGAGAACCACTTCACGCGATCGGTCCCACGTTTCGCTCGCATGCGCAACCGTCGCGAGCGGCACGAGTCGCGCACCTTCAATTCGCGCTATCTGCCACTCTGCAGGTTCGCGTACATCAACGAGGTCGAAGTCTTCGCCGAGCCTGATGCGGGCGGCGAGATCGACGGCCGTGATGTCGGTGATCCGTTGTGCAAGACCGTCCTTCCCAGTGTCAGGTAAACTGCACGCAGCCTCGGCGTACTCACTCGCGCGTTCGTCCAGATCGCTGATCGTCCCGCCGCCGGCTGCGCGACTGCCGCAGGCAGGACAGGCCGGATCCTTCCGCACGGCTATCGATCTGAACGTCATCCCGAGTGTCTCGATCAGAAGCAGGCGTCCGATGAGCGGCTCGCCGATTCCGAGAATGAGCTTGAGTGTTTCCACGGCCTGAATGGTTCCCACAAGCCCCGGTAACACGCCAAGCACTCCTGCTTCGGCGCAATTGGGCACCAGGCCGGCTGGCGGGGGCTCGCGGAAGAGGCATCGGTAGCACGGCCCATCTGGCGCACCGAACACTGAGGCCTGGCCTTCGAACCGAAAGATGCATCCGAACGCATTGGGTTTCCCGAGCAGCACCGCGGCATCATTTGTCAGATACCGCGTTGCGAAATTGTCGGTACCGTCGACTACGATATCGAAGCCGCCGAGTATTTCGAGGGCGTTGCTGCTGTCAAACCTCGTGTTGAACTGCTCGACGTGTACGTGCGGATTTACATCGTGGAGGCGGTCGCGCGCAGAGTCGAGTTTGGACCGTCCGACGTCCGACGTTCCATGGAGAATCTGCCTATGCAGGTTCGTCGCATCAACGACATCGAAATCGACGAGACCAAGGGTTCCGACACCCGCCGCGGCAAGATAAAGCGCGCTTGGCGAGCCAAGCCCACCTGCGCCAATCAACAGGACTCGCGCATTCTTGATGCGGCGCTGCCCGTCGATACCGACTTCGTCGAGCAGCAGATGCCGTGAGTAGCGAAGTGCTTCACCCGAATCGAGTTGCGGAAGAGCGTCGGTCTTGATGGTTGGCATCAGCGTCACCCTCCTGCGATAGCGGGAACGAGGGTGAGCTCATCTCCATCATTCACCACGGACGCGAAGCCGTCGCCGAGTCGAATATCCTCGTCGTTCAGATAGTAGACAACGAATGGATACGGCTGTCCAGCGTCATCGCGGATCCGTGAAGCGAGCGATGGGAATTTTCGTGACAGCGATTCGACCACCTGGCCGACCGTGGCACCATCGCTCGATAGTTCCTTGCTGCCATCTGCAAGCCGTGCAAGGACCGCAGGAAGTGTAACCGTTACAGCCATTTCAATGCCTCGCTGGGAGTGTCAAAGTATTCGTGAATGTTGAATCGCGATTGCGGATCCGACGCTCGCACCTCGCTGCTCAACCGACGTAATGAAAGATTCTGCATTTATGCCACAGGATTTCCACGCATTGATCGCGGCGTCGCGAACACCAGCCTGCGTGCTTTCCGTGGTGATCGCGACGACAGTCGAGCCGGATCCGCTCAGCGTCGCACCAATCGCACCCGCCGCGAGCGCGGCTGCTGTCACGGAGTCGTAGCACGTGACAAGTTGTCGCCGATACGGAACATGGAGCACGTCGTCAAGCGCAGGCGCCAGAATCGCGCGATCTCCGCTCTGAAGACCCACAATGAGCGCTGCCGCACGCGACGCCGCCGTGACGGCTGTATGAAAGTCGACCTTCGATGGAAGTACGGCTCGTGCGACCGAGGTTCGCACTTCAAAATCAGGAACCAGAAAAACAAATCTGAGTGACGGATGTACACTGAGCTGCACGGAGCGGTAAGCGTGTAGTGCCGTCTGAACGCTCAACACCGCGCCGCCGAGTACCGACGGCGCAGCGTTGTCGGGATGTCCTTCCACGGAGGCAGCGATATCGATGACCGTGGCGTCATCAAGTTCGCTGGCAAAGAGTTCGTTGGCCAAAAGGACGCCGGCAACGACAGCGGCCGCTGACGAACCGAGTCCTCGAGCCACTGGTATTGTTGACGTTGCGTCGATTTCTATTCCGAGCGGTGGCGTTTTGCCCAGGGTGTTGCAGGCGGCGACGACGCCGCGCAAGATCAGATCGTCAGAGGCGGCACAATCCAGACTGGCCAGCGTTCCTGCGCGATGGATCGTCACTGGCGTCGAACTTCCCGTCGCGCGTACCGATAGCTCGAGCCACCGATCGACGGCCATGCCGACGAAATCGAAGCCGGCGCCGATGTTGGATGCGGATGCCGGAACGCGAAGCTCGAAGGAGCGTACGTTGCGGTTCATCTAGGAGTCGAGGATGGAGTTGTGTTGGTCATTACGCCTGACAAAACTGTCCCGCAGCACTTACCAGGGCACGGACTTCACGAAGTTTTGGATTGATGATTGGTGATTCGTCCAGCGATTCCAAGATTGGCTCGAGCGTCTTGAGTCCGTTTCCAGTGATACAGAGCACGACCTCGTCATCACTCGAGAAGCAGCCTTCCCGTGCGAGCGTGAGCGCAGCCGCGACTGTCACGCCACCGGCGGTCTCCGTGAAGATACCAGTATCCGTGGCCAGTATGCTGATCCCTTCGAGGAGTTCGGCGTCGCTCACAGCAGCAGCCCACCCTCCCGTCTGCGTGATGGCTGCTCGGGCAAATCGACCGTCGGCAGGGTTCCCAATGGCGATCGATTTCGCGATGGTGTTCGGGACAACCGGGCGCACGTCGTCACGACCATCGTGGACCATCTGAACGATCGGGGAACAGCCGGAGGCCTGGGCACCATAAAGCCGCGGTGCCTCACCAGAGACGAGCCCGGCCTGGACAAACTCACGAAAGCCACGCTGGAGTTTGGAGATCAGCGACCCACCAGCCATGGGCGCCACGACAGCAGTGGGCAGTATCCACCCAAGCTGTTCGGCGATCTCGAACGCGATCGTCTTTGAGCCCTCGCCGTAGTAAGCGCGGAGATTCACGTTGACGATTCCCCAGCCAAACTGATCTGCAACGATCGAACAGAGTCGATTCACGTCGTCATACGTCCCACGAACCCGTACGAGGTGTGGCGCGAAGATCTGAGTAGCCGCGATCTTGCCGCGCTCCAGCGACTCGGGGATGAAGATCCAGGCATCGAGCCCCGCTCGTGCTGCCTGAGCGGCTACGGCGTTGGCGAGATTGCCAGTGGACGCACACCCGATCGTGTCGAGCCCAAATGCGCGCGCCGCGTTGATGGCCGTTGCAACGACGCGATCCTTGAACGAGAGCGACGGATGCGATACGGAGTCGTTCTTGACCCAGCATCGGGCCACGCCAAGCTTCCGCGCAAGACGTGGCGCATCGACCAACGGTGTGAAGCCTGTGTCGAGTGAGAGCGATGGCTCACCGTCGAACGGCAGCCACTCGCGGTAGCGCCACATGGAGTGTGGCCGTCGCGTAATTTCAGCCCGCGATGGCAGTGTGGACGGGTCTGCGTCAATTGCTTCGAGGGGGCCCAGGCAGTTTTCGCAGATTGCGGTGGGAGCGGGATCGAAAGCGGAACCGCAAAGCTTGCATCGGAGCGCGCGAGGTCGGAGCGTCGGCGAAACACTCGCGTTCGTCTCGGTGCCTGTGACACCGTTGTCGATTAATACTGGCAGTGGAGACATGTTTTCGATCTGGTCGCGGTTGCGGTGGACTGTGCTGAGATGTCCCGTGCCATCAACCAACGACGTCAATCAAACCGGATGCAGCGCGCGTTTCACGCGATGCTGCATCTCAGAAAACACAAAGCCCACGGCTGGCCGCGGGCTACATGCTTTTTAGCGATTTGTTTAACGTGGCTGCAATAGGCGGCAAATCACCACG
>JBDTAB010000175.1:0-11361 GCA_039924865.1 Gemmatimonadaceae bacterium
CCGATAAGTCCTTCACGTGGGATCAACAAACTGCGCCGACGTCATGCCCCAGTGCGGGGAAGGCGGAAAGCATGGGTGAGAGCCTCATTGTTTCGACAGGGCTTCAAAAATCCTCTTCGCTCCGACCTCCGCCGTGGCTCAGCCACGACGGAGGTTTTTTTCGCCCAGGGGTTCCGATGCCAACGGTTACAGTCACGCGCCGCCTCAAATTCAACGCGGCGCATCGCGTACACAATCCGGCGCTCTCTGATGAGGACAATCGCCGGATCTTCGGCAAGTGCAACAATCCGTACGGCCACGGTCATAACTACACGCTCGATGTATCTGTTGCGGGCGAAGTGGATCCCAACACCGGATATGTTCTTGACCTCACCAGCCTCAAGGAGCTGGTAACGGCAGAGGTGTTGAACGTTGTCGATCACCATAATCTGAACATCGATGTACCGTTCATGCACGGCGTGATTCCAACAGCTGAGAACATGATAGTGGAGTTCTGGCGCATTCTCGCAGGAAGGATCACGTCGGGGCGTCTGGTGCGACTCGTTCTGTGGGAAACAGAAAACAATTACGTGGAATACGATGGCAACTAAGATCCCGCTCGATCTGGACACCGACGACGCGGCGCCTGCCGATGCGACGTCGGAAATGCTTGACGAGTACGGCGATATGGTCAGGCGTCAACTACAAATTATCGGCGAGGATCCTGACCGTGAGGGACTCGTCAAGACCCCGGGGCGTGTGGCGAGGTCGATGGCGTTTCTCACCGAGGGCTATGCACAGGATGCGCGCACGGTGATCGGTGACGCCATGTTCGCCGACGAACACGCCAACATGGTCATGGTCCGCGACATCGAGCTTTATTCGCTGTGTGAGCATCACATGCTACCATTCTTTGGCAAGGCACATATTGCGTACATCCCTGACGGGCGGATTGTCGGCCTCTCGAAGCTCGCGCGTGTAGTCGACATTTTCGCGCGCCGACTGCAAGTGCAGGAACGGTTGACGGTGGAGATCGCGCAGGCCATTAAAGATGTGCTCAAGCCAGAAGGAGTCGGAGTAGTAATCGAAGCCTCGCACCTGTGCATGATGATGCGCGGAGTTCAGAAGCAGAACTCGACCACCGTGACATCGGCAGTATTCGGTTCGTTCCGGGACGACGCCAAGACCAGGGATGAGTTCTTGCGCCTCATTCAGAACGGGTCGTCGCTCTGAGCGGTGTGCTGTCGGGCCGTACGGCGCTTGTCACCGGCGCTTCGCGTGGGATCGGGGCGGCGATATCGCGGGCTCTCGCGCGAGCAGGCGCTCGCGTGGCCGTTACAGCGCGAACAGGCGACGCGCTGCGGAAACTTGCCGCCGAGATAGGGCAGGATGCGTTTGCAGTAACCTGTGATGTTACGGACTCCGCCTCGGTTACCAGGATGGCGGCTGAGATCGAAAGCAAGTTCGGGGCTGCTCCCGATATCGTCGTGAACAATGCCGGCGTGTTCCGGGTGTCGCCGCTGGAGTCGATGTCCGCGGCTCTCTTCACCGATGTGCTGAACACCAACCTGACTGGACCGTTTCTCGTCGTGACCGCGTTTCTGAAGCAGATTCGGGCGCGCGGCACAGGGCACTTTGTGACGATTGGATCCATTGCTGACCGAGCCATCTTTCCCGAAAACGGCGCGTATGCGCCGGCCAAGTATGCACTTCGGGCGATGCACGAGGTACTCCGCGAAGAATTGCGCGGCTCGGGTGTTCGCGCGACCCTCGTGTCACCCGGTTCTGTGGATACGGCAATGTGGGATGGCATCACCTTCGGGAAAGAGCGCACCGTTCCGGACGGGGCCGCGCGGCTTTCAGTGAATGATGTAGCTGCCGCCGTGCTCTTCGCATTGACGCAGCCTCCACAAGTAAATGTGGACGAGTTGCGCCTGTCGCACTCCTGAGTGCGTAGGGGGCGTGCGCGATGTTCATCGAGCTGATTGACTGCCTTCGCTGTACCGCGGATCATCGATACATCGCGCTGGTGGCGTCGATTACTCAGAGAGATGACCGTCAGGTTGTCGAGGGGTTGCTTGGCTGTCCAACCTGCCGCATGGAGTATCCGATTCACGAGGGAGTTGCGTGGTTCGGAACGCCGCCGGAGTTGGAGCACCAAGAGTCCGAGCCGGTATCGGGTCCTGATCAGGCTATGCGGGTCGGTGCCTTTTTGAATGTGACCGAGGGGGCAACAATTGCGCTGGTCGGTGCGTGGGCTGCCTGCGCGACAGATCTCGCGGAACTCGTCGCGCTACGAGTGTTCGCGATCAATCCGACGGTTCCGATCACGGAATCCGATCGGGTGGCCACAGTTCGCGCGGATAACGTGCTGCCGTTCAGGGGAGTATCGCTGCGCGGTATCGCTATTGACGAGTCCGGCTGGTCGGACGCTCAGATCGAGGCCGCTGCCCGCACTCTTGCAACGGCTGGCCGTATGTTAGCGCCCGTCTCGTCGCAGATTCCGAGTGGGATCGAAGAGATCGCGCGGGACGATTCCTGGTGGATCGGCGAGAAACGAGGACCGCTAGTCGCTCTTCATCGGCGCTGAGCCACTTGCTTCGGCCTTCGCATACACATCATCGATCAACTTCTTGTAATTCTGGTCAACGACGCGGCGCTTCACGCTGAGCTTTGGAGTCAGTTCGCCGCGTTCGAGGGAGAACTCCTCAGGCAGCAGCACTATTCGCTTCGGCGTCTCGAAACTGGCCAGGTCGGAAAGGCCTGAGAGCGTTTCTCGCTCCATTTTCTGCTGGACCTCGGGGATCGTAACGAGCGATGCGTGATCGGTGAACGCAAGTGATTTGAAGCGCGCCCACTTCTCGAGCTGGTTGAACTCCGGTATCACGAGCGCCATCGGGAACTTGCGCCGGTCGCCGATGAGCACGGCCTCTCCAACGAATTTGCTCCGTTTCATCCGTGCCTCGATGGGCTGTGGCGCGATATTCTTGCCACCTGCGGTAACGATCAGATCCTTCTTGCGATCCGTCACTGAGAGGAAGCCATCCTTCAACTCTCCAATGTCACCGGTATGAAACCAGCCATCTGCGTCGATTGCCTCCTTTGTCATCTCTGGCTTGTTGTAGTAGCCCGGCATGACGTTTGGGCCACGCGTAAGAATCTCGCCATCGTCGGCGATCGCAATTGAGACGCCTGGAATTGCCATACCGACAGTGCCTATTCTGAAAGCAGTCGGAGTGTTCACGGCAATGACCGGCGACGTCTCAGTGAGTCCGTAGCCCTCCAGAATCATCAGTCCCGCCGCGTAGAAGAACTTGTTGATCTCGGGGGCTAGCGGCGCGCCGCCTGAGACGAAATAGCGGAGCCGACCGCCGGTTCGCTCCATCAGCTTGGAGAACACGAGCTTCTGGGCGAGCGAATACTGCATGGCCAGAGCGCCGCGTGGCGTACCTCCAGCGAGCTTGACTTCAGCCCATCTGCTTGCGGTGTGTCGCGCCCACTCAAAAATGCTCCGCTTGATCGTGCCACCGGACATGGCACTTTCCAGGACGCGCGCGTACATCTTCTCGTACAGGCGAGGCACCGATACCATCAGTGTCGGACGCACTTCGAGCATGTTCTCCGGCACGGCCGCCACAGATTCGGCGTATGCGATCGATGTTCCGGTGGCGAGCATCAAATACTGGCCTGCCATGCGCTCGAGGATGTGCGATAGTGGGAGGAAGCTCAGCGCAACATCGTGACCTGTGAAGGAGATGACATCCTTGATTGCCGCAACATTTGAATAAATGTTGTCGTGCGTAAGCATCACGCCCTTTGGTTCACCGGTAGTTCCGGCCGTGTAGAGAAGCGTTGCGACTTCATTGGGCGTGACCTGCAGAGCCCTTTCCCGAAACTGCGCTGCGGCGTCAGATGGCTCCGCGGCTTTACCGCGCAGTTCAAGCTCGGCGATATTGAGGTCGACAAGGCCCGCCTCCACGACGTCAAAGCTTATGACATGTTTGAGATTGGGGAGCCTGGTGCGAATTGATGCGAGCTTGCGCGCTTGTTCCGCAGTCGACACGAACGCGATGACTGATCCGGAATCGTTGAGGATGTACTCGAACTGCGCCGCGGGCAGCGTTGGATACACAGCGACGTCGATGAGACCCGACGCAAGGCAGGCAAAGTCCGTGATTGGCCATTCGGGTCGGTTTTCCGAAATAATCGCGATCCGGTCGCCTTGTGTGGCGCCAAGCGTGCGAAGCGCGAATGATAGGTGACGCGCGCGCTCCAGCATAACGCGATGGGAGATCGGCTCGTAACGGCCTCCAATCCTTACCTGAAGGGCGTCCGGCTTGTCATACCGGTCGACGGCGCTGAAGAGAAGCTGCGTTAGCGTGCCAGGCTCTGGCCGCGGACCGCCGTTAGCGACCACCATACGACACTCCAGTCTACGGGTGTGGCTTCACCTGCAGGACGAATCGAACTGGTGCGCCATGCACCGGCGCACCATGGTAACGTACCATGGCGACAACGACGATGGAATCATTGGCGCTCGCAAGGCTCAGAGTACGTAACCGAATACGGCGCGCCGACGTACCCGTTGCATCCGTCGTGTCCAGCGTCGACCGCCTGGCACCGTCGCGCGTCACCAGCCGTGCCAGCATCGTGTCAGCCGGATAGGTGATTCGGTAGCTCACCAGATAGGATCTGACCGGAAGGGTCGTTGTTGCGGACGTACGGTGAAGCACCTGAAGTTGCAGCGGGCTCGAGATGTTCGCCGTTGTGTCCGTAAGCGAGTAAAGCAGCGAATCTCTCGGGTTGATAGCAAGGATCGTGTCTGGCGCCGGTACGATATAAATCGTGTCCGCAGCGCTCTGGAGCGGGCCGGCCGCGGCAAAGAGCCTCACACCTTTCGCTCTCGCGGTGTCCGCGACAATGTAGCCGAGCACGCTGTCCACGACGATTCCAGAATCAGGGCTGCCGAACCGCAGCTGGACCGATGCGAGCGCTGTTCCCTGGATGTTGAACACAGTGGCGTGCAACGGTTGCGCCACGCCGAGTGTGTCGCGCAGGGAGTCGTTGGCGACGATCGACGGTGACGCGATGGTATCCAGCGCGATCGATGCAACGAGCTTGGGGTCTGTGCTAATGTCGGCGCACGCAATCACGCCGCCAACGGCAGCCAGAGTGAGCGCCGACAGGCACGCTGCCAGCCAACGGGTATGCCGCGCGCGATGCAGAGGCTCAGCCATCCATGCGCTCGACCAGCGCGGTCGCGATATTCACATACGCTTGTGCAGCCGGATCGGCTGGCGTCCGCGTTACGACAGGCTGGCCAGCTGCAAATGCATCGGCCGCGGCAATAGTTCGCGGGACCACCTGCTGAAAAACAATGTTCGCCGGAAGGTGCTGGCGAACGTATTCCACGACGCGTTCGCTGGCGGCGTTGCCGCGTTCGAACATCGTCAGTATGAGTCCATCCAGAATAAGCTGCTCGTTGACCTCGGCAATCGCATGAATCCCGCGCAGGATTTGCGGGGTGGTCTGCAGTGCAAGGGGCTCGCATTGCAATGGTACCACTACGTGCTGGCTGCCCATGAGGACCTTGTGCGTGATTGGCCCCAGCCCTGGCGGAGTGTCAACGACAACTACGTGGCAGCGTTGCCTCGCGGTAGCAAGTAGTTCCGGTAGGAGGTCAGACTCTGCTACGAGACTCTGATACGCCATGTGATCGGATTCGTCGCTCACCGTTCCAGCGAGGATGACACGAAGCCACGGCAACGCGGTGGGGAGGATGACATCCCGCAGCGCGCACGTACCGTTCAGATAATCCGCGAAGCCGTGGATCGAGTGATCACGCCGCAGGCCCACTCCGTAGCGTACGGCGCCCTGCGGATCGACGTCCACAATCAGAGTTTTCAATCCGCGACGCGCAAATGCCGCAGCCAGATTGACGGCGGTCGTCGTCTTTCCGACACCACCTTTCTGACTTACGACGGCGAGAACTGAACCCACTTAGATCGATCCCTCAGGAGGTTGACCCATCTCGAAATTGTCGGGGTCGAGAGGTGCATCGATGTCGTCCACAGCATCGTCTGTTGCCGCGTCGCCATTGGTACGCAGGGTATCCAGCGTCTCTCGCGCGTGCGATACCCAGCGTGTCGCCTCGGGGCCTTTTGGCGCGTCCATCAGGAAGGCATCGAGGTGGTATGCTGCATCGGCAACGTCGCCGCGCTTGAGAAGCAGAAATCCCAGTCCGTAGTGCGCGCCGGCGAGTTTCGGCTCGATGTTTAGGGCACCCCGATAGCACCGGATCGCCTGCTCGGCCTGGCCGAGCTTGGTGTACGCGATCGCCATGTTCTGGAGCACCTTGTAATTGCTCGGTTGATCGCGCATCGCGAGACGGTACGACGTAAGCGCCGCATCGTAGTCACCCTGCCGCTCGAGAGCGAGGGCTTCGCTCAGGTAGTCCAGCTTTTGCGGTTTTTGTGACGTTGACTTGCCTGTTAGCCGACTCCAGAACGACATAGGGGGAAGCTATCGAGGACGCGGCCTTCGGGCTAGCTTGCAGCCATGCCTCGACGCACATCCATCGATCCGGCGCGCGGGGTCCTCATCGTCGAGTGGCCCTTGTTCGGCGAACTCTCGCGCGGCCTTGCCCTAAAAGTCGCCCGCGCCTACAAGCCAGATGTCGTGGTCGGAATCGCAACCGCCGGTGTGGTTCCCGGGGCTGTGGTCGCGGCGATGCTGGGCTGCGACTTTCACTCAATTCTGGTGAGTCGCAAGTATCACGCGGAAGTCATTCGCGATACCCCGGCCGTTTTCGGCGAAGCGCCGCCACAGGTCCTCAACCGGCGCGTGCTGCTTGTCGACGAGACCTGCGATGGTGGTGACACCTTCCGCCTTGCGATCGCGTCGCTACAGCACGCTGGCGCGATCGAGGTCCGAACAGCGGTTTGTTTCCGTACCGGAGCCTATGAGCCCGATTACCATGCGCTCGCGACCGAAAGTGCTGTGGTCCTGCCGTGGGACCGCGAGGTGATTATCGACGGAACACTCGTTCCAAACCCGCTGTATCGAGAGCTAATCCAGGAAAAGTGAGCGGGGGACTCGCCGGCGGAATCGGGGTTATCCCGGAAGGTCCGTCGTTCCCGGAACGCCCGTCATCCCCGCGAAAGCGGGGATCCATCTGCTGCCGACCCTGTCCGATGATGTAGTCGTGCCGCAAGAACGATGACATGGGTCCCCGCTTTCGCGGGGATGACGGTTGGGGGATGATCAGGAATGCTCGGCATAATACGCCGCGATCATCGGCATCGAGCCCGCGAGGAACCGGCAACGTTCGCTGTCCGTCGCAGGTCCCTCCACTTCGAGGACTGACACCGGGTAGCGGGCGAATTTCCCGAGGAAGGCGCCGATGCTACCGACGGTAAGATGACAGCCACGCGGATCTGGTTGATCATCCGGATGGGCTTCCCAGCAGCCGTCAATCTCGACAGCGCAGAACGCATCGTCCGCTTCGGAAAACTTCGTTTCACCCCAGCCTGAGTTGGTCCAGAATTCCCCCGCGCGGCGGAAGAATTGGTGTATCTCGAGTTCCTGAGGGTCCATCGCGTCCTTTGACGCGACGTAATCCTTGAACGCCTCGTACATCGCGTCTCCCCCTGCATACGCCGCATCGCGCAGAGCTAATACGGTATCGAGATCGGGACGCGTCAGCAGCGCCTTGCGCAGCGCAAGGATTGCGCGCGGCGGGACTGCTAGAAGGGGGGAAGTCGTCGGCTTGGTCTCCATCACTCTATTGCCCGATTCGGTGAAGTAGCTCGCTCTCATCAATTATCGGAACGCCGAGCGATGTGGCTCTTTCAAATTTGCTTCCAGGATCCGTCCCTGCAAGCACGAAAGTGGTCGCCTTGGATACTGAGCTCGTCACGCGTCCGCCATTTGACTCTATAAGGCCCGCTGCCTGCGACCGCGAGAGCGATGGCAATGTGCCGGTGATTACCACAGTCTGCCCGTTGAGAGCGCCGGATGCAGTGGCCACCGCGGGTTCCTTCATGGTTACGTCCAGATTCGCCAGTTTGGCGATTAGTGTCTGTGCTGTGGGATCGTGAAAGTAACTTGCCACGGATTGCGCGATCACATCGCCCAATCCGCGGATCTCCTCGATTTGCGCGGAGCTTGCTGAGGCCAGCGCCTCCATCGTCCCGAAGTGACGAGCCAGCAGACGCGCCGCAGCTTCGCCGACATGCGGAATTCCGAGTGCAGTGAGCAGTCGCGATAGCGGTTGAGCGCGAGATGCAGCGATTGCGGCGATGAGTGATGCCGCGCTCTTCTTCTGGTAACCGTCCAGCGCGAGAATCTGATCGGTGTTGAGCGCGTAAAGGTCGGCCACGTCATGCACCAATCCGGTGTCGAGCAATTGCTCTATTCGGGCATATGAGAGACCGCGAATGTCCATCGCTCCACGCGACGCGAAGTACACCATTGCTTCGAGTTGCCGTCCTGGGCACGCGACGTTTGGGCAGTAGATGGCTGCGAGGTCCGCGTCGCGCTCGACAGGTGTCTTGCAGACGGGGCAGCGCGTAGGCATCCGCCAGGTTCGTTCGCTTCCATCGCGTCGTTCGGGAATCGGACCAATGACCTGAGGAATCACATCACCAGCGCGTTTGACCTGTACGACGTCACCTACTCGAAGATCCTTGTCGCGGATGAGCTGTTCGTTGTGCAGGGTGGCGAGCCGCACTGTGGTGCCACCAATCTCAACTGCGTCGAGTACGGCGTATGGATTCAGCTGACCCGTGCGGCCGACGTTCACTTCTATTGCCAGCAGGCGGGTTTCAGCAATGTCAGGGGCGAATTTGCGTGCGATTGCCCAGCGCGGCTCACGGCCACCGACCACGCCTAGATCGTCCTGGAGTCGAAGCGAATCCACTTTTACCACCCCGCCATCGATGGCGAAGTCCAGCTCCGCGCGAATTTGCTGTTCCACTCTGTGAGTCCAGTCAATTACCTCATCGATTGTTCTACAGCGCAGCCCATGAGGCGCAACGGCGATACCCCACGACCGGAGCGCGCTCAGCAATTCCGACTGAGTGGAGAAGGGCAGCGCCGCCGGGTCGTCGAAAGCAACCGCGTAGCCAAAGAAGCGAAGCGGGCGGGATGCAGATACTGCGGGGTCGAGCTGTCGAAGGCTGCCAGCGGATGCGTTGCGCGGGTTTGCGAAAACCGGCTCGCCTGCGACGACGCGCGCCTCATTCATCCGCTCAAACTCCTTGAACGGAAAGTAAATTTCGCCACGAATCTCGATTCGTCCCGCTGGCGCGCCAACAAGGCGTAACGGAATGTCGCGTACCGTGCGGATGTTTGCGGTCACATCTTCGCCGATCATGCCATTGCCGCGCGTCGCTCCGACCACGAGTACACCATCTTCGTAGGTAAGGCTCACGGCAGCGCCGTCGATCTTGAGCTCCGCGGAGTATCCGGCGCGAATTACCGCATCACCAGCGACGCGTACGAGCCGCCCTTCCCATTCGCGGATCTCGTCATCGTCGAAGGCGTTTGCGAGTGAAAGCATCGGCACCGAGTGCGTGTGCTTTGCGAGCGCAGTCTGCGGTTCCGCACCAATCCTGTGTGTCGGCGAATCGGCGGTCCGCAGCTCCGGGTAGCTCGTTTCGAGCTTTTGCAGCTCCCGGAATAGCGCATCGTACTCAGCATCGCTGATCGCGGGACGGTCCAGAACGTAGTACTCGTGTGATGCGCGATTGAGAATTTCGCGGAGCGTGGCGGCCCGTACGATTGGGGCCTCCGTTCCGTCGCCAATTCCCCTAATCTGCCGGGTCGTCTTGCGCTGTATGCTCATTGAATTCGCGGCTGTCGAACCTCACTACACGGTTGCGTCCCGTTTCCTTGGCGACGTAGAGAGCGTCGTCGGCTGCCTTGATCAGTGCCTCTGGATCGGAGATCCTCGGGTGCGGCCACGCTGCAACTCCACAGCTCATCGTACGGTGGAGGAAAGCGCCCTCTCCGTATGCAAACTCGCGCTCTTCGACGCGTTGCCTGATGCGGTCGGCGAATGTTACAGCGGCGTCAAGTACGGTGCCAGGGAGCAGCAGCACGAACTCCTCGCCACCATAGCGGCCGACCCTGTCGATTTCCCGGGCCTCCGTCTGGAGCAGCTTCGCGAACTGCTGCAACACAGTGTCACCGACCTGATGCCCAAAGTCGTCATTGACGCGTTTGAAGTGGTCTATGTCGCACATCACGAGGGAGAGCGGCTCATGCAGCCGCAGTGAATGATCCCACATTTCGTGCAACTTCTCTTCCAGGGACCGTCGATTGGCCACGCCCGTGAGGACATCCGTGCTCGACATTATGCGTAACTGCGCGTTCGCGGCCGACAGTTCGCGTTCGCGTTGTGCCAACGCCGACTGAAGGCCCTGGATGCGCAGGAGCGACTTCACTCGTGCGTCAAGCTCGCGAAAATTGACTGGCTTGGACACGTAATCGTCGGCTCCCGCGTCGAGTCCCTGGATCATGCTATCGGTGGAGTCGAGCGCTGTCTGCATTATGACGGGAATGAAGGGCAGCGAATCGTCACTCTTGATTCGCCGTACGACTTCAAAGCCGTCGATCTTTGGCATCATCACGTCGAGCAGGATGAGGTCAGGGGTCGGGCTGCTGTAAACGCGTTCGAGTGCTTCCTCGCCATCCTCGGCTTGCTCAACGATGTAGCCGCGCGCCTCCAATCGTGCACGGAGGAGCTGGATGTTGTCGGGGTTGTCGTCTACGACAAGTACGCGTTTCGCTCGCTCATCCTGCATCTGGCCGACCAAGGAAGCGCTGCACCTCGGCGACCACTGCACGAGGCTCACACGGCTTGGCAAGGTAGCCGTCGCATCCGACCTCCATCGCCTTCTCTCGATCTGAAGCCAGAGCATGCGCGGTCAGCGCGATAATCGGAATGTGTTTGGTGGCCGGATCGTGCTTGAGCACTTGCGTAGCCTCCCAACCATCAATCACAGGGATGGATATGTCCATGAGGATCAGATCGGGTTGTTGGGCGCGCGCTTTCGCGATGCCCTCCTCCCCATTCAGGGCCTCGATGACACTATAGCCAAAATGTTTGAGAATCGTCGAGTAGACGATTCGATTGTCTTCGTTGTCTTCGACGAGTAACACCAACTTGCCAGACTCGCTCATGCACTCCTCGCACGGGTATTGCACGCCAATCTAGGCAAGATTCTTACCAGTCTCAGTCCAGCCAGGTGACATGCATACAATTCACGACATTCCGAAGGAAACATATGGTGCCAAATTCCGGCGAGCCTGGAGGCCAAAATCGGCCCGGGACCGCAAGGTTGCACCACTATCCAAGCCGCGGGGCCGCCCCTATTC
>JBDTAB010000176.1:0-2658 GCA_039924865.1 Gemmatimonadaceae bacterium
GGCGAACTCACTCCAAAGCTCAGCGTGAAGCGCCGCGTCGTTGATCAGAATTACAAGAAATTGATCGATGACGTGTACGCGAAAGCCGAAGCTAGCGGCTCAGCGCCGATGAAGGGCCACTAGGGGCCCTCGTTTCTCGCCAATCCACCAGGAACCATCCCTGGCGATCTCGTCGATCCCGCTTGGAATCCGCGACGAAACGGGTGCCAGCATGCGGCCGGCCGTCGCCAGCGAACGTGAGGCCGCCTCGATCTGATCGTCCGACCAGCCAGACTCATCGATAGCGATGCCGCGCAACGACACTCCCCTGAATGGCAGCACCTTGTCTGAGCGCACTGTGGCCACTCGATCGGATTCTGTGATCGCAACGGTTGGATTTATCGCGAACACTCGAAGCGCAACGAGCTCCGCGAGATCAGTCGCACAGGCAGCCCAGGCGCCGACCAGCGCAATTGTCGCCCCCTCCGTAACATTCAGGAAGGCGCCGACTCGCATAGCCTGATCAGGACCCGACTCCGCGCCGGTCCCTGGGGATTCCAATTCCTGTGACTCCGACTCCGGCGACGTTCCGAACCACGCAACCCCGTTGCGAATCGGATATTCTCGGCGGCAAGTTGGACAGCCGAGCAACCCCTCGACGACCTGACGCTCATCCCTCCGGGAAATGGACGCGACCAGGGCGATGTAACGATGATCGGCGGTACAGCGGAGGCAGTCGATCAGCTCGATGAACATCCGCTACGCCCCTACGCGCTCAGGAGTGCGATAGCCGCAACTCGTCCACATTCACTCGTGGGGGCTGCGCCAATGCAAATAGCACGGCGGCTGCGACATCATCCGCTGAAAGCCGAGCGGCTCCGTCCGGGACATTCCGTGCTGTGCCGAATGTGATGCCGTCCCACATTGCCGTATCGACAGGACCTGGTGACACGAGCGTCGCACGTACGCCCGAGCCACGCAATTCTTCGCGGAGCACCTCATGCATCGCTCGGAGCGCATACTTGGCTGGCGCATACGCACCATTTTCGGGAAAAATCGCCCGGTCGGCGATGGATCCGATCGTGATGAAGTGTCCGGTGCCGCGTTTCCGCATATCCTTTAGAAATGCCGTCAGGACCAGAAACGGTCCTGTCAGATTTGTGTTTAGCACATCCGTGAACAGAGATACGGACATCGAGTCCAGTGGCGACACTCTGAACACGCCTGCGTTGTTTACGACTATATCGGGGGCAGCGCCGAACTTGGCTTGAATCTCGGTTGCCATCGCGGCCACGGACGATGCATCAGTAACGTCACAGTTTACTGAGAACGCTTCATGGCCTATCTCGGCCGCAAGCTTACGCAGCGCGGCCTCTGTTCGCGCTGCGAGCGCCACGCGAGCACCTGCTTGCGCAAGCGCGCGTGCTATCGCTGCACCGATCCCACGGGAAGCGCCCGTTACAAGCGCTGTACGGCCCAACAGCGCACCGCTCAGAGCGACGACCCGTTCTGGATGAGGCGCAGGAACTCGTCTCTGGTTTTGGGATCGTCGCGGAACGAGCCCAACACAGCGGATGTTACGGTGGTCGAGTTCTGCTTCTGAACGCCTCGCATCATCATGCACAGATGAGATGCTTCGATTACCACGCCAACGCCTTGCGGCTTCAGCACATCTGTAATCGCCTGAGCGATCTCCACGGTCAACCGCTCCTGCACTTGCAGCCGACGCGCAAAAATGTCCACCACGCGCGCGAGCTTTGAAAGGCCGACAATTCGTCCATCGGGTATGTAGGCAATGTGTGCCTTGCCAAAGAATGGCAGCATGTGATGCTCGCACATCGAATAAAGTTCGATGTCGCGCACCAGAATCATGTTGGCGTGTTCCTCGGCGAACATCGCATCACCAATCACGGTGCGCGCGTCCTGGGCATAGCCCTCGGTGAGAAATGCAATTGAACTCGCCACGCGCCCGGGTGTCTTGAGAAGTCCCTCACGATCGGGATCTTCTCCAATCAGCTCAAGCTGGCGCCTGACCATGGAGGCATACTCGGCGAGCGTTTTTTGAGACGCGCTGGCTGGCGGCGCGTCATCAGTGTCCAGATCAAGGGGAATCTCAGTTGCCATCGTATTCCACATAATTGTTTTCCGTTTCCCACAGCACGAGCCGCACCAGACGCCCCGAAGCGATCTTGCCTTCGAGAATACGCCACATCTGCAGTATCATGTTCTCGGCGGTTGGAATCACGTCGCGCATGAACGGAACGTCGACGTTCAGATTGTGGTGATCGACCACGTTTACAACCTCTGTCTTGACGAGTTCCTTGAGGCTCGTGAGGTCGAGGACATATCCGGTATCGGGATTCACTTCGCCCGCGACAGACACGTCGAGGGTGTAGTTATGACCGTGACCGTACGGATTGTTGCACTTGCCGAAAATCCGGCGATTATCCTCATCGGAGAGCGCCGGATTGTGTACGCGATGCGCCGCGTTGAATTTGAGGCGGCGCGTGACTGTAACCGTTGGCATCGGAACCTCGGAGCGAAAAAAACTCCGTCGTGGCTACGAGCCACGACGGAGTTCGGAGCGAAGAGGATTTTTGAAGCCCTGTCGAAACAATGAGGCTCTCACCCATGCTTTCCGCCTTCCCCGCACTGGGGCATGACGTCGGCGCAGTTTGT
>JBDTAB010000177.1:0-19264 GCA_039924865.1 Gemmatimonadaceae bacterium
GGGATGACGAGGGAGTGGAGCGGATGACGGCTACGAGCCCTACCTCTGGATCGTCCTCTCCCCGGCTTCCGTGTACCGACCTCCCGCCGCGGCCCCACGTGGCGCTACTTCGTCAATCCGTGCCAGATCAGTATCGGCCAGTTTAATACCAACTGCCGCTATGTTGGCGTCTAAATGCTCGATTCGTGTCGTACCTGGTATGGGAATAATATCCTCACCCTGAGCCAGAACCCAGGCTAGGGCGAGCTGGGACGCGGTACACTGTTTCTCCTTGGCAATCTCCTCAACCCGACGGACGAGATCCATGTTTCGGCGAAAATTGTCTCCGACGAACCTCGGATTCGTCCGCCGGAAATCATCGGGGGCCAGGTCCTCCACGTTCTTTATCGCCCCGGTCAGAAAGCCCCGCCCAAGGGGGCTGTACGCGACGAAGCCTATCCCCAACTCCCGACAGGTCCCGAGCAAGCCGTCTTCGGGATCTCGGGACCAGAGCGAGTATTCGGTCTGAAGCGCGGTCACATGGTGGACGGTGCATGCGCGACGCAACGTATCGCTACTCGCCTCCGACAGCCCGATGTGCCTCACCTTCCCTTCGCGCACGAGATCCGACATGGCACCGACGGTCTCTTCGATGGGCGTGCCAGGGTCGACACGATGCTGGTAGTAAAGATCGATATGGTCCACGCCAAGCCGCTTGAGCGAACCCTCGCAGGACGCGCGGACGTACTCGGGGCGCCCATTCACGCCGCGTTTGGACGGGTCTGATGGATCACGCATGATGCCGAATTTCGTCGCGATCACCACACTGTCGCGACGCCCCTTGATCGCGCGGCCGACCAATTCTTCATTTCGGTGCGGACCGTACATGTCCGCTGTATCGAGCAGCGTCACACCCAGATCGAGGGCGTGATGAATGGTCGCGATGGACCGGTCGTCGTTGGTTGGTCCGTAAAAGTCCGACATTCCCATGCAGCCGAGGCCGAGCGAAGAAACCCTGAGCTCGCCGCCGATGGTGCGCGTTGGAAGTAGGTGACCGCTGGCGCTCATGCTATTGACGGGAAGGCTTGGGAGGATATGCTGTGATGGTCTGCCCACGAGTGGAGCGCAAGAAGGGCGCCGATAAGCGCGAGCGCTCCTGCGCTCACAGATTCCAGCGGGAGCACGAGCTACTCCAATGACTTATGTTAGCGGTCGCGAAAATCGGCGGTATGTTGTAGTCACGGCTTGAGGCGGCGATCAATTTGGACAGGGCAATTACGCGATGGCATTCGCCATCCCGGTATCCCCCTGATCCAGGAGACTCACGGAGGCGGTGGTTGAAGCGAACTGCGATCGTAGCGCTAGCGCTGTCGGTGATCTGTGGCTGCACGAAGGAACAACCCAACGTCGCAAATCCACCGCACTCGACGAGCAGTGAAGTAAATGCCGCTCCAGCCGTCACCAGCACAGACACAACGGTGTTTCCAGGCGGGCCTGAAGGAACGGATGCGCGCCGAGGGTTCGCCATCCTCGCGGCCACGCGCGACAGCATGCCCGGTTACGTCGGTAACCAACTTAGCTGTTTCAGCTGCCATATCAACAATGGACATCGCCAAAACGGGATACTGCTGACGGGCGTGTACGCGCGGTATCCCAATTACTCGGCGCGCGATAGTCGAATGATCACGATACAGGACCGCATCAATAACTGTTTTCGACGCAGTCTTGCCGGTCGCAATGTTCCGCTCGAGAGCAAGGAGATGCACGACATCGTCACGTATCTCGCGCTTGTCTCGCGTGGCGTCGCTGTCGGGACACACGTTGCAGGCGAGGGGTTGCCGAAGCTGCCGCGGATGAGCGGAGATCCGTCGCGTGGTGAGACAATGTTCGTCGGCAGGTGCGCCCGATGCCATGGAGCCAACGGCCAGGGAATACCACCGGCGACTCCACTCTGGGGTCCCGGTTCATTCTCGATTGGAGCGTCGCTCTCACGAGTCGAACGTGCTGCGTCATTCATCCGGCATAACATGCCGCTTGATTCGGCCGGTGTACTTACGGATCAACAAGCGTATGACGTCGCTTCTTATATAGTGTCGCAGCCCCGCAGAGAGTCACACGATACGCGGCACGACTGGGCTAATGGCGGTGCTCCGTGGGATGTTCCGTACAACACAAAGGGACACGCCGCGTTCAATCCGCCGAAACACTTATTGCCGTCGGCATTCCAGTAAGACGCCTGTTCGGAGGGTGACGCGAGGGTGGCTCGCTCCGGAAATGCGCATTACCCAAGGTCGATACGAGCCTGGGCCGTCATCGCGCGGAAGCGGGATTCATCTGTTGCCGACCCGGTTCGATTGATTGGTCGCGCCTCAAGATGGGTAACATGGGTCCCCGCTTTCGCGGGGATGACGATGGGGGGCGGGGATGACGATGGGGGTGCGGGGATGACGATGGGCGGCGAGGGGATGACGAAGGGCGGCGCGCGCACGGCCGCGGCCATTACATCGTGAGCCCGGCGTGCACGAAATAGTATTCCGCCGCTCCGAACATCACTAGCGCGAGGAATCTCTTAACCCACAACATCCACGCTCCTGATTTCGGCAACCGCGCGACTGCTGCGCCAGAAATGCCGACGACGATCAGAACTGCGCACATTCCGATCGAAAAGACAAAGAGATAGATGAATCCCAGCACTGCGCTCCGGGTCACCGCGACCCAGGTGAGTACGGCGCCCAGAACTGGTGCCGAACACGGTGCCGCAACGAGGCCCGATGCGCATCCGAGCACAAACGCGCCGCCGAGTGACGTAACCGATTTCACTCGGCCGCCGCCGAGAAGTGCGGCCGGAATACGGATGGGAATCACGTCGAGCATCCAGAGGCCGAACAACAGGAGAACATTGCCGGTCAGTATCAGCGCCCAGGGGTTGGCGCTCACGGTGCCGAACAGAGTGCGTGTCATTCCGGCCAGCAATCCGAGGATCGCGTAGACCAGCGACAGGCCGAAGACGTACGCGAACGTCAGCGCAACGCCGCGCCGCGTGCTGCGTCCTACCGACTGACCGCCGACGATCGCCGCGGTGATCGGTATCATCGGATAGATACACGGCGTCAGGCTGGTAAGAACGCCGGTGATGAACAGCAATGGAATGGCTGTCGAAGGACTCTCCGACAGCTTCATTCCGATCTGCGACAGATCCATGCTTTAAAGGACCGTACGCTTTTTGCTTTGCTGCTACTCTGTCTTCGCCTTCGCGACCGCTGCAGTGAGCGCATCGTACGCGTGCTGATCGAGCGCACCGAACTTCATGTCGCGATACGTGACTTTTCCATCCTTGCCAACGACGAACACGGTACGGTTTGCGTACGGGCGACCGGGCATTATCGAGCCGTAGTCACCAGCGATCTTTCCGGCATCATCGCTCACGAGTGTGAATGGGAACTTCGCATCGCGCGCCCATCCTGCATGCGAGTCCACGCTGTCCTCCGAAATTGGAAGAACGGTTACACCCGATCCGAAGATCTTGGTGTACTCGTCGCGGAACTTGTTCAGCTCATGTGTGCAACCGCTGGAGCGATCTTTTGGGTAGAAGGCCAGCACAACAACCTGCCCGCGCAATGACTTGAGCGACACAGAGCGTGCACCGTTCATGTCGGCGCCGTTCGCCGAGAACTCGGGCGCCATCTGGCCGACTTCCGGAGCAGACACCGAAGCCGCGGACGACATCGACATGCCGGCCATTGAACCAGCGGGCGAAGCCACTGGTTTCTGCGCCTGCAGACAAAACGGCGCGGCGATGAGCAACGCAACCGCGGGGAATCTGATGCTTCTGATCATTGGCATGAACTCACGGATAAAGAGTTTTGGACTTACGGACACTTACAGCACGCCTTTGAGAGCGGCATCGAGATTCTGCTTGTCACCAACACCGGTGTACGCAACCTTCCCGGTCTTGTCGATTACGACCACGAACGACGTCGCCGCTACTCCGTACGCGGAAACGGCTTTGCCGGATTCATCGTAATACACCGGATATTTGAGCGACCGATCCTTCACATGTTTCGCGACTCGGCGCTGGCTCTGATTGACGTTGACGGCGACTGCCGCGAACTGAACTTTGTCGCCGTACTTGGCGTACACGGCTTTCATAGTTGGTTCCAGGCGTTCGCAGAACTCGCACCATGTCGCCCAGAATTCTATGAGCATTGGACGCCCAACCGTGGGCGTCAGCGTCACCGATTTCCCGGCCGCGTTGGTGACAACGATCGACGGCGCCTTCGCGCCAGGGGCAATCCCTTCATCGGATTGAGCCATAGCTGGCCGCGCAAAACTGAGAAACGCGGTCGCCAGGACAAAGGCTGCGAATCCGCGCGATAGTCGAGACTGGATGTAACGCGTTGGAATTATTGACATCAGAGTGAGTAAAGGACGTAGCCCGAGCGTACACCTCAAATATGCTCGGTGTTCACCTGCTCCTGTTGATCGCCCCTTTGGTGTCCCGTGAATCGTCGTATCCGCACCCCCCCATCGTCATCCCCGCACCCGCCATCGTCATCCCCGCACCCCCGTCGTCATCCCCGCGAAAGCGGGGACCCACGTTACGGGTCTCAAGTGACGGCTACTGAGTCGGAATGGGTCGGCAACAAATGGGTTCCCGCTTTCGCGGAAATGACGTTGCCTGTATTCGTGCGCATACAGGAGCGAACAATCGTGGTTGGAAGTAGAACTGATTCCGCCAGACTCCCCAACCGCACGTATATTCGCCCCATGCGACCACACGCCACCGCCCAGACCGCTCACAACAACACCAGGTTCCAGTATATTGGTGGTGACCGGAGCACGGATTTCGTAAACACCGCGTCCTCCGCGTTCCACGGCCCCGACCGGTTGAACAGCTACGGAGCGCTACTGGAATGGGCTCAAGGATCGGGCGTGAGCTCGCGAACTACGGCCGTGTCGCTACTTCGCCGAAGCGACGAGTACCCCGCCCGCGCAGTTCGCGTCCTCGCTGAAGCAACCCAGCTACGACAGTTGCTCGAGCAGCTCTTCTCGAAGCTCGTCCAGAATGAAGCGGCCCCTGCGGAAATCGCCGACCTGAACAAAAGCTGGCTCGCCACCTCGTTCGCCGAGCTGGCTCTTGTTCCAGCAGACAAAGACACCCTGGAGCTCGCGTGGCCCCGCGCAGACGAAGCACTGGAAGCCCCGCTCTGGGTAATCGCCCACGCGGCCGCACTGCTGCTCGCCTCGAGCGACGCGACGCGTATCAGACGATGCGGCGGAATCGACTGCGGCTGGTATTTTGTGGATCGCAGCCGGAACGGCTTGCGCCGCTGGTGCGAGATGGAGACATGCGGTACGCGTATGAAGTCCGTTCGGCGTGCAGCCAGGACTCAATCACACCACGCGATTATGGGATCCACGACGGGATCAACGACGGGATCAACGACGGGATCAACGACGGGAACGACGACAAGAATCGATTGATGGCGACTATCCAATTGCGCCCGTCATTCCAGCTCGGGATCATTCGTCATCCCAGATGGGGAGCTCCCCACATCATCACCCGCCATCGTCGTGTGCTCCGGCTTGATCAGCTCGTGGTCCTCGCAGGGGTCACACGGACCCTTTTCTTTCACACTGGGAGACGGTGCTTCGATCTCGGTCTGAATTACCAGCGGGTCACCGACATTCGTATCTCTCAGAGCTTCGCTGATCCCCTGGACCCGCTCGGCGATGGCGGCGGCATTTTCTGCATCGGGTGTTGTGAGGAGGATGTGAAAGGTGTCTCGGCCTTCGGACGCAATGAGATCCGACGTGCGCAGTTCCTGGCACAGGCGCCAGAGTAGCGCTCGGCGCGACGTGTCCGCACCACCAGACACCCCCACGCGAATCACGCGAACAAGGGTTTTCCGCCGACGAGCCCGCCGTTCTTCCCAATTCTGAATGATGCGGAAGTACGGGAGATTTGGCAGACCGGTCGCAACATCCGTAAGTGCTCTTCCAAGGAACGTATCCACGTGTCAGGTCCTCTCGATCCCAAATACCTCTATCCTCTTGCACGAAACGGGCACAGAAGGGCGATCCATATGATTCAGTGTCGTAAATCTTCCGAACGCTCGCTCGGATCGTGTAAAAACGCGTATGACGTGCGACTACGAGAGCTCTTAGGTGTATGTTTGCGTGGAACGATCCCATCTCGGAGGAAGCGTTGATGAACAAGCGAACATCCTGGATTTCGGGCATTGCTGGCGTGGTTCTCCTGACGGGGACCGTGACAGCGTGCAGCAAGACCGCCGAGCCGTCCGGAGATCTCGCGCGCGACCTGAACGCAGCGGCTTCGAATTCGAACTCAGCTCTGACCCTCGCACCGGTATCTGGAAGCCGAGATGTGGTCTCCGCTATCGAACAGTCGCCGGAAGTACGCCCAGCTCGGACGACGCCGAGCTCGAAGTCGGGATCTCAGCGTCCAGAGGCCGCTCCTCCTCCACCAGCGGAGGTCCCGCAGTCCGTCGCGGCGGCTCCGACCGTGGCCGTAGCGACCGTCCCTACAGCCACCGCGCCAGCAGTCGCGCCGACAGTCGAGCCGCCGTCGGCCAGTCCGCGACCAACTCCGATGCAGCCGGCACGGACAGGTCGTTACAAGACCGAGGCAGAGGTGATCAGGGACGCACCGTTCCCGATCAAGCCATAGCGATCGACGAGAATCCGCCGCGCAAAGGCGTCACGTTCTCCCGACTCAATCGCTCGCTCACGCACACATTAGGAACCTCACAAGGGCGCTCAGAATGACTTTCTGAGTGCTCGTGCTCGGTCCATGTCATCGAGGAAGGTTGGCACCGTCCTCTGTATCAAATACTTGATGTCGGTAGAGTTCGTCGATCGCATTGCCTCGATCAGACGGTAAAGCGTCGAATTTGTCCGGCGTTCTACTCCGTCCAGGTACACCCGATCGATGTCGCGGCCACGAGGGCCCGCTAGCACGTCTTCGCCTGGTTGTCCCTGGTTCGGTCCGAGGGATTGCACCTTGGACCGGTCAGTCTTTAGAGCAGACTTCAGATGTGTGTTTTGCGTTGCATTCTCTGCACGCTTGATGAGATCGAGCACGTACTCATAGCCGTTGACCTGCGAGTTTACGTAAGCAGAATCAACTGCCGACCCCGTGGCCGCTGCGTTTAGCGCCGAGGCCGTGGAATCGGCCGTGGACCGTATAAAAGCTGCCGCTGTGGTATCAGGTGTGATCTTCAGCTTCTTTGCGAGTACCTCGCCGTTGTTGCGCATCTCCGTGTGCGCCGCCACGATGTCGCGCGCCAACGACTTCACGGATGTGTTGGTAGCCTTGGATTCGGCGAGTTGTCCGGCGTCGATCTCACTCTGATTGGCCGCCGCGAGCATTCCGAAGATGCCGCCATCAGTCATCGGTTCGGTCGCCGGTGCGTTCGCCGCCGCAGCCGCCGTAGCCTCCGTCGTACCGACCGTCATCGACGTGTCCGTAGCGGCCACTTTCGACTCCGCCGCACTGTCGCTCCCATTGCATGCTCCGAGCAGCGCCACTGCTCCGAACGCGATCGCGAATGTCGCACTTCTGGCCGCACTCACCATGATTGCACCTCGTAGCTTCGCCAGTGTCAGTGTTGGCCCGCAGCAAGGCGGGGTCAACATCCACGCTGAAGAGAATGCCCGAGCTACTGCGCCTTATGCGTGAGTTCGACGTCTACCGACAGCTTCACGTCGTTCGACACCAGCACTCCTCCGGCTTCGAGCGCCTGGTTCCATGTCAATCCGAAGTCACGACGGTCAATGCGTGCTGTCACGCTGAACCCCACCCTGTCGCTGCCCCACGGATCTCTTCCGGAACCTTCGCGCGTGACTTCGAGATCGACCGGCCGCGTTACATCGCGAATGGTAAGATTTCCCGCGACGCGATACTCGTTGTCGCCTTTCGGCTTGACAGATGTACTCACGAAGTGGATGTGCGGAAATTTTCCGACATCAAAGAAGTCCGGTGACCGTAAATGCGCGTCGCGTCCGGCGTCGTGCGTGCTGACGCTCGAGGTCGCGATACTGACATCGATCTGTGAACCCTCTGGCGTTCCGTCAGTGACAACGGTGCCTGCGATGTCTGCGAAACGCCCCTTCACACGTGAAATCATCAAGTGCGTGACCGCAAACTCTACATTCGAATGCGTTGCGTCGATTTGCCACGTGCCCGCCTGTTGAGCGGCGGTTGTTCCGGCCTTGTCTATCGTGGACGTCATCTTGAACTCCCCCTATTCTGCGCGGTAGTCGTGTGCCGTCAAACAGGCAAATAGCGAGCCAGTCTAATCGACTATTGTAAGTCGCTATATTTTATTTAGCAACTATTATCCATGTCCTCTGGGCGTATACTTATTCATATCATGAGCCACGAATCGATTTGCCCGCGATATCACAAGGCGGTCGAGCTGATTGGACGCCGCTGGTCAGGGGCAATCATCAGCGCAATGCTCGCCGGAAACACGCGCTACCATGAAATCAGAGAATCGGTGCGCGAGATCAGCGATCGCATGCTCGCGGAGTGGCTGCGTGAGCTCGAGGCAGAAGGGGTGTTGACGAGAACGGTGTTTCCGACGACCCCTGTCCGGATCGAGTACGAGCTCACGCCGAAAGGGCGCGCACTTCAGGCGACAATCGTCGCGATCGAAAACTGGGCCAACGAGTGGATTGAGCCCGTTACTCCGGTTGGCGCAGGCCCAAGGCGCTGAGCAGCTACCGGCTTACCAGCTACCGTCTGATCGCGCGGGACTGATCCATCCAGCGAGTCGAACCAGTGGCAGCACCAGCCCCGATCCGCCGGCGACTTTCGATCGGCCGAGCGCTGAACAGCCGAAATTACCGTCTCTTTTTCAGCGGGCAGACTGTCTCGCTGGTCGGCACGTGGATCACAAGAATTGCGACGTCATGGCTGGTGTATCGGCTCACCGGATCCGCATTTCTGCTGGGTCTCGTGGCGTTCTGCGGCCAGATTCCGACGCTGATAATTACGCCATTCAGCGGAGTGCTCATCGACCGGTGGAACCGTCACACTGTTCTGATCGTGACGCAAGTCCTCTCGATGTTGCAATCGCTCGCGCTTGCGGTCCTGGCCTTCGCCGGAGTCATCACCGTCACCGAGATCCTGTTGCTTCAGCTCCTGCAGGGCTGCATCAACGCATTCGATACTCCGGCGCGCCAGGCGTTCGTGGTGGAACTGGTAGAGGATCGCAACCTCCTCTCCAACGCGATCGCGCTCAACTCGACGATGGTGAACGCGAGCCGGATAATCGGACCATCCATGGGCGGCATCATCATCGCACTTGCCGGCGAGGGTTGGTGCTTCATGATCGACGCGATCTCGTACATCGCGGTGATCGCATCGTTGCTCGCGATGCACATCACCGTCGCGCCGCGCGAGCCGAGAACGACGCGAGTTCTGGAAGAACTGCGGATCGGATTGCGCTACATCAGGGGATCGCTTCCCATTCGCACCTCGCTCATTCTGCTTGCAATCGTGAGCATGATGAGCATGCCGTATACCGTCCTGATGCCCGCCATCGCGACGCAGACGCTCCACGGCGGTGCTCACACACTCGGCTTCCTGATGACTGCGTCCGGCGCTGGCGCGCTGGTTGGCGCGCTGTATCTGGCGTCGCGAGTGTCGGTGATCGGCCTCGAAGATGTAAGCGCCGCTGCCACCATAACATTCGGCATCGGGTTGATCGGGTTTGCACTATCGCGCAATCTCTGGCTATCGCTGGCGATTCTGCCAGTTGTTGGCGCGGGTTTCATGGTGCAGATGGCATCCATCAACACGATCATTCAGACGCTTGTGGAGGAGCGACTACGTGGTAGAGTCATGGCGTTCTACGTCATGGCGTTTCTTGGAACGGCGCCTATCGGAAGCCTTCTCGCGGGAATTGTCGCCGCGCGGATCGGATCCGAATACACCATCCTGTTTGGAGGATCGGTATCGATAGCGATCGGAATCTGGTTCGCTTCACGATTGCCAAAACTCCGCGCGGTGATGCATCCGATTTACGTAGAGCGCGGGATTCTGCCCGCGCTCTAGTTCAACGAATCGTTTTTACGTTTACGGATGCGGCAGACGCGGAGTTGGGAGACTGACCAGAACTCCGGTTATCACGATCACGATCGCTGCGAAGAACAGCTCTCGCATCGCGCTACGATGAATTGTGCGTCCTGCTTCTTCACTACCGAGTTGTGGACGCATGCGACGCCAGTTCCAGGCACCTAGTGCCACAACGGTGGCAACGAATACCAGCTTGATGTCGAGAGTGTCGCCGTAGGGGGTTGTCCACAATGCGGAGACATATTTCAGATGGCGCCATGCCGTGGTGATTCCTGTCGCGACAAGCAACAGTGCCGCACCGATGGCGACGGGAGAAAACGTGCCGACCATGTCAGCGACGAGTGAGCCGCGGTCTTCAGATGGCAAGTCACTGCGCAGGACTGCTGGCAAACCAGCTACTACCATCACGAACAGCGTCCCGATCCACAACGACGCTGCGGTTTCGTGAAGCGGGTTCACGAGTGAAGTCCATTTGCCCGACGTGATGTCCTGAAACACGAAGATCACACCGATGATCGCCGCAAGTACCCACGCGCCTCGCACCCGCTTTATTGCGGCAGCGAACGAGATGAGAAAGACAACTGCGAAACCGACCTCGATGATGTTCTCGTTGCCCCCAGCACTCCACGCAGCCGAAAAAGAGACCGCCTTCTCCGCCGCCTTCGCCGAGATCTCCAGGTACAGGTTGAGGAACAGGAATAGAGTACCGATGACTCCGATGCGAGCCGCCCCGATCTCCGCGAGTCCGAGCGACGCAGCAGTGGCGCCTGCGGTGGCGGACCTGGCTGCGTTCGTGCGCATGAGGACGAGCCAGCGAAATCCGAGGGCTCCGAATATTCCGAAGTACGCGAGGAACCCAGCGTACTCGAGGGCGAGGCCCGAGGCAGTCACACTGTCCTCGGCGGCCTGCAATAATAGATAGTTGGTCACCATGCAAACTTACGAGCAGGCCAGTGGAAATGCTGTGGGGATAGTCGTCCCTGCTGCTCGGTAAACTCCTGTTGTGCTGCTGCGCCGCACGGTATTGTTCAGGACCGGGAGACGGCAACACTTCCCGAGTACGACCTCTTGCTCTCCTGGAGTCAGTATGAAAGCGTCAGCAGTAGTTGGACTGCTAATCGTCGCGGCTTGCGCGAGCGGCGGTGGCGGAGGTGCGAATGTAGGAAATCCCGGCGGTGGGGGTGCAGACGCGAACATTCGTCATGTAGAGATCAGTGGTGGTCAGGCGGGAAACGTGAATATCAGCGCCGACGCGCAATCGCGCTTTCCAGCCAAATGGTACGACGTGAGTGCGCCAGCGACACAGACATGGGAGTACCTGCCCATTGCATACAGCAAGCTCGGTGTCTCAATCACACGTTACGATTCCACCAGTCATATCATCGAGGGTGAGCGGTTTCGCTCCAACGGCGATTTTGGTGGCAAGCAACTTTCATCACTCATGGATTGCGGCGAGGTAGCCGGAATGCCGAACGTCACGCGCTTCGAGATCAACATTCAGATGCGGACGGCTCTGCGCGGTTCCGGTAACACGAGTAGTGTCGCGAGTGTGGTAACGGCGACGGCAAAGCCCGGTGGAGTCTCCGGAGTTCCAATGCCGTGCACGGTAAATGAGCAGGCGGGGGTAGTCATAGCGGCTGCGGTCCAGCAGGCGATAGCAGTTACCAAGTAGCGACGCGGCTATCGGGTCAAAGGGAGGTACGCGATAGTTCGCGCACCTCCCTTTTTGTTGCTCGGGCTCCCATGCTCCCAGACAGGTTACAAGGCCCGCGTCCCGTGACGGGAGACGCAATCGGATCGTCCTGGGCGGTTGGTCCGTGCAGGGCGCAATACGAACGTTCGACGCTCTGCGATAAACATCTTTTCACAGGGAGTTTCAATTGGCCAAGGGTCTTTCCGTATACCTCTCAGTTGCAGCATTCGCCGCGATGGCGACAGTCGCTGGTGCACAGACGACGGCAGCCAATCCCATCGAGTTGGGAGTGGACGCAGTAATCCAATCCACGATTGGCGAAACTCCGAACGTTACGACGGTTGCAATTCCTGAGGCACGGTTTCGCGTTGGTTTTTTTGTGAGCAACAATCTCTCGATCGAACCACGGGTCGGGATCACCTCTGTGAGCGGTGGCGGATCAACGTTCACCACCTACAACGGCGAGGTCGGCCTGCTTTATCACTTCATGACGAGCGAGCGCGCTGGGGCGGGGGTCTACGTTCGGCCTTTCGCTGGCTTTACTGGGGTGAGCGGCGGTGGTTCGGACACTCAGGGTGACATCGGCATTGGCCTCGGCACCAAGATTCCATTCGCCGATAGGCTCGCGACGCGCCTCGAGGTCAATTATCTCCACGGCTTCTCAAGCAACAACAACAACAACAGCGGCGGCAACGCGATCGGCGCTTCGGTCGGTCTGTCGTTCTTTACGCGGTAGTCATCACTCGATAGGATCGCCACATGTTGTAGCGATCGCGCACTGAGATTCAAACCCGCCCAGGCATCCCGCCTGGGCGGGTTTTCTTGGATTGGCGAGCCTGCGGGCTGGCGACGTGCCACAGTCGGGTGCATACTGGCGACCTGGTTGTGAGTTATTGCCTTCGAACGCCCTATCCCTCCTGGCCGTCAAAATGTTCCAGATTTCCCGCTACGTCGTCGCGGCTTCGACCGTGCTTGCGATTTCTCCGATGGGGTCGCTACTTACGCGACACCGCTCGCTCGAAAACGCCGCTCCGACGGCGATTCCATCGTTCGCAGAACCGAGTCTCTCGCCTGACGGAAGCGAAATCGCTTTCGTTTCCGCCGGCGACATCTGGACTGTGCCCGCGCAGGGAGGCGATGCTCGACTCCTGATATCGAACGAAGCAGCCGAATCGCGACCGCTGTATTCGCCTGACGGCAAGCGGATCGCATTCGTGTCCACGCGGACGGGAAACGGAGATATCTACGTACTGACCCTCGCCACGAACGACCTGCTTCGGATCACATACGACGACCAGGCAGTACAGCTGGACTCATGGTCGCATGATGGCGCGTGGCTGTATGTGTCGTCGGGACGTAGCGACATATCCGGGATGAGCGATGAATTCCGCGTCCGGTCCCAAGGCGGCACACCGATGCCCGTCGCCGCCGATCGCTACGCGGCGGAATTCTGGGGCGCACCATCACCCGACGGCAAGACACTCGCAATTACCGCACGCGGCGTCTCGCGCGGCCAGTGGTGGCGCAAGGGCAGCAGTCATCTCGACGAAAGCGAGATCGATCTCGTGACGGAGACAGGTTCCACACCCAGCTACACGCCGATCGTGCCGATGGGAGCAAAGAGCGGGTGGCCCATGTGGAGTCCGGACGGGCGGACCTTGTATTTCGTTTCCGACCGCGGTGGATCTGCAAATCTGTGGGAACAAGCAGCGAGCGTGGGCGCGACGGCGCACGCGCTCACAACGTTCACGAATGGGCGCGTGCTGTGGCCGGCCATTTCGGCCAACGGCAAGTCAATCGTATTCGAACGCGACTTCAGCATCTGGCGCTACGACATTGCAACGCGGCAGGCGGCACCCGTACAGATCACGTTGCGCGGTTCACCGTCCGGTATCGGCACAGAACACGAGACGTATACCAATGGCATACGTCAATTCGCGCTTTCTCCGGACGGAAAGAAAGTCGCCTTTATCGTGCACGGTGAGATATTCGCCGCATCGGCCAAGGATGGCGGCAATGCAATGCGAGTCACCGAAACACCAGAGGAAGAGGGCCAGGTGGAGTGGGCGCCAGACAGCAAGCGCATCGTGTACACGAGCGACCGCGATGGCCCGCAGCATCTCTTTATCTATGATTTCGCGACCAACACCGAAACGCAGCTCACACGCGGGACCACGAGCGACATATCACCTCACTGGTCGCCGGATGGCCGCACGATCGCGTACACGCGTGATGCGAGCGAACTGCGTCTGCTCGATCCGTCGAGCCACGCCGACCATCTTGTGGCGAAGGGTTCGTTTGGACGTCCCCCGTTTGTAGGACGCTCCGACATGATGTTTTCACCAGACGGCCGCTGGATTGCCTACTCAGCCCCGAACGGACCGAGGAGTTTTACAGATATTCAAGTCGTTAGCGTGGACGGCGGGGAAAGCAAGCCAGTGAGTTTCCTGGCTAATACGTCCATGAATGCGATGGCGTGGAGCAAGGATGGGACATACATCCTGATGTCCACATCCCAGAGAACAGAAGCACCTCAATTTGCGCGTGTGGACCTGGTTCCACGCACTCCACACTTCCGCGAGGATCAGTTTCGCGACCTGTTCCGCGAGGAATCGCCGCGCAGCCCTGCGACCGAACCGCACACACCGCAGCGTCAGCAACGCGTGACGACGCCGGACTCCGCGGAGACACTGGACAGCATGATGTCACGGCCGGACTCGCAAAAGCCGGGCGAGAGCTCGCGGAAACCTGGCGCAAAGAAAGCCGTGACGCCGGTAAAGATCGTGTTCGATCACATCCGCGACCGGCTCTCGCTCCTTCCCGTGGACGTCGATGTGTTTGACGTCTCGATCAGCCCCGATGGCAAGAATGCGCTGCTCAGCGCCGGAGCCGCTGGCCAGACCAACCTCTACATGTACCCGCTCGACGATCTCGCGAAGGGTGCGGGAGTCGCTCGGCAACTTACCTCGAGCGCTGGGCGCAAATCAAGCGCGCAATGGTCGCCAGATGGAAAGGAAGTGTTCTATTTGGAGAACGGGCGCATGAATTCCATCAACGTCGATTCCCGCGCGACCCGCGCGCTGGCTGTAAGCGCGGAAATGGACGTGGATTTCTCGAAAGAGAAGATGGAAGTATTCACGCAGGCCTGGACCTACCTTCGTGACAACTTCTTCAATCCAAAGATGAACGGCGTCGACTGGAACGCGACGCGTACGGAATACACGCGAAGGATCGAGGGCGCACAGACTCCGGATGAGATGCGACGCATTCTATCGCTGCTCGTTGGTGAGCTGAACTCGTCGCACTCCGGAATCGGTGCGCGCGCGGCACACGGGCCATCTGCCGGACGCGTCGGACTTGGCTTCGACCGTATCGAGTACGAGAGCACGGGTCGTTTCCATATAACGTCGCTGGTACCGCTATCACCCGCCGCTGTTGCGGGAATAAACGTGGGCGCGTACCTGACGAGCGTGGACGGAGTCCAGCTCTCGCAACGCAGCAACCTGGAACAATTATTCGAGAATCGGATAGGCAGGAAAACCGTGCTCGGGATAGCCGCGACGGCGACGGGCAAGGCGCACGATGTCTCAGTGTTACCCGTGAGCACCGCAACCGAGAAGGGATTGCTGTACCGGGCGTGGGTGGAGCAGCGGCGCGAATACGTGGACCGGGCGAGTCACGGACGCCTCGGCTACGTGCACATGTACGATATGTCCGAGGGCGCACTGAGCCAGCTCTACGTGGACCTCGATGCACAGAACATGACGCGCGACGGCGTCGTGATCGACGTGCGGAACAACAACGGCGGCTTTGTAAACGTGTACGCGATCGACGTACTGTCGCGACAGCCGTACATCGACATGACGAGTCGAGGCCGTCCGGCAACTTCGGCGCGTACGCAACTCGGTCAGCGATCGCTCGAGTTGCCAACAGTGCTCGTTACCAACCAGCACACTCTCAGCGACGGCGAGGATTTTACTCAGGGCTACCGCACGCTCAAGCTAGGCAAGGTTGTGGGTGAGCCAACTGGTGGCTGGATCATCTTTACGTCGAGCGCCACACTCATCGACGGAACTACCGTGCGGCTCCCGGGATCGCGAATCACGACGCTCGATGGCAAGGATATGGAAATGCACCCGCGCCCTGTCGATGTGGAAGTAACGCGTGCGATGGGAGAGAGTTATCAGAACAAGGACACGCAGCTGGATGCCGCGGTAGCGACGCTACTTGCTCAACTGGACGCGCGGTCGGGAACGAGCGGAGGACACTAACGCTTGGTGCGCGTGGTGTGCTGCGCGCTTCCGCGCGTCACACCACGCGGCTGCTCTATTCCGTAAGCAGTCCAAGTTTCAGCGCCAGCGCTATGTACTCGGCGCGATGATTGAGACCAAGCTTGTCGCCGATCCGCTGCTTGTACGTATCAACCGTTTTGGGGCTGATGAAGAGCCGCTCGCCGATCTCGGGGGCGGAGTATCCCTGCGCGGTGAGCCGCAACACATTTTGTTCGCGATCGGTTAGCCGTTCGAATCGTGCACGATCGGCGTCGACTGGTTTCTTTCGGGTAAGGCCATCGGCCAGGATCTTCGCTGCGCTCGGACGGATGAACATTTCGCCCCGTGCGACAGTACGAACTGCGTCCACCAGTTCACGGTCCGCTGCGTTCTTCATGAGATAGCCGGAGGCACCAGCCTCCAGCGCAGGGACGAGATAATCATCCTCAGCATGCATTGTAAGCACGAGTACGCGCGCTCGGAGCTTACGAGACACGATCTCGCGTGTGGCGGTGGCACCGTCCATCGGCTCCATGGTGAGGTCCATTATCACGACGTCCGGATCGAGCTTTTGCACGAGCTCGACCGCCGCGCCGCCGTCCGCTGCTTCGCCGACAACTTCAATTTCTGGCGAAGATCCGAGGACCGCCTTCAGGCCAGCACGAACGACTGCATGATCATCTGCGAGGATGACGCGGATTGTGTTTGAGCTCATTGATGGAGTCTGGCGAATGTCGGGGACGATTCAGTGTGGAGTGGTACAGAAGCAAATACCGAGGTTCCGGAGTGTGAGACGGTCCGTGGTCCGCTTTGAATTCGGAAAGTACCATCGACGAGCGCCACCCGTTCTCGCATCGTGAAGAGGCCAATGCCTGCGCGCTCGTCACGCCCGGCGTTCGGATCGAACCCCCGCCCATCGTCGACTATCTCGATCGAGGCCGTTTCGGGATCTCGGCGAAAGCGAATTTCGATGCATTCCGCCTTGGCGTGACGACGAGAGTTCTGGACGGCCTCCTGCGCGACACGATACAGCACCGACATCACAGGCGCCTGCAGGCCGCTGTCGCTCCCATCCTCTGCGACGACTTCCACTGTAATGGCTGGAGCATCGGAAGTCGTCTGATAGTTGGCAAGGTGATCGGCCGTGTCGCGTGCCAGGCGCTTGAGTGCAGCAATGAGCCCGAGGTCGTCGAGAACTCGCGGGTGCATGGTATGCGCGAGCAGCCGGACCTCTTCGAGCGTGTTGACCGCGAGCGTGTGAGCTGTTTCAATTCGCTCTTTCAGAGCCTCGCGCGAGGCGGTATCGGCCGCCTTTGCCCCCACACTGAGTTGCATTGCGAGCGCCGCGAGTGATTGCGCAGCGGAGTCGTGCAACTCACGCGATATGGCGGCACGCTCCTTGTCGGCGGCGTTGATCACGTCCGTCGCCAGGCGCCGAGTTCGGGCCCGATCGCTGACCAGCCCGTCGAGCAGGATGTTGAACATGCGTGAAACCCGCATGACGTGGCGATCCGCAAGCATGGATATCGGGACACGGGCGGCGAGATCGCCGCGCCAGATCATGTCCACAGTCCTCTCCAGCACTCTTAGAGGGTGGACGGCGAGCAGGACCAGGGCGGTGTTGACGAGCAGTGCGAGCACGAAGGCAATTACGACCACCGTGATCACCGGAGTGGTGGTCAGTTCCTGGTGCCTCGCCGCGATCGCAGCAGCCGCGGCCACGATAACCAGGAGCACGTTGGCACCGAACAGCTTGCCCACTAGCGGGGTGCGAAGCGTTGCTTCGAGCCATCGCGGAACTGCAGACTCCGCGCGGCCTTCCTCGGCGCCCGGGTTCATCGGTTGGCCGCGCCGAAGCCGCGTGAGCAGCGCCTTGTGGTTGCCGGCAGGGCCGTCCGGGTCCTCCTGGGCCGGCCAGTCCACCGATGGCGCACGCGTGCGGTTAGCGGCCTCGCTCATGATTGAAATCTATTGCGCGCCCGAGACGGCCAAAGTCAGGGACTGGCAGCGGCCTGTGTGGGGGAATCCCCTACCCTATAGTGACCCCTTTTCTCCCGGCATTTCAGCCATATAATGCAACGGCCGCCATGATCCATGGTTGGCACACCAGGGTCACCGCAATATCTCGTTAACAGAAGGCAAGGCTGATGCTACGCGATGCATGTGCAGGGTCCGCGATCCCAAAGAGAATTGTAGGCTTTCATCAGGACGAGGAGAGCCACTGGGTCGCAGACCTCGAGTGCGGCCACACTCAACACGTGAGGCACGATCCTCCGTGGCAGGTGCGCACGTGGGTTACGACCCAGGAAGGCCGAGCGTCTTTCCTCGGAAAGACGCTCGAATGTGTGAAGTGTTGTCACCCTGAACAGAGCTAGTAGCGAGCTAGTAGGCGGCTTACCAAGCTCCGGGGTCAATCATGCCGGAGTGCCAGGCCGGATCCCAGACAAGATTCGTCTCGACCGCGACAACATCGGGGACTTGAGAGACAGCTCTGCGGATCCCTGACGTTATTATCGCCTCCATCGGACACCCGGGCGTGGTGAGCGAATGCGTGACGATCACGCGATTGCCGATGGCTTCCTCGGCGCTCTCCACCCCGACGTCATAAACAAGGCCGAGTGTTACAATGTCGAGCCCGATTTCTGGATCGATGACGGTACGAAGCGCATTCCATATCTCGATGTTGTCCATGTTATCTCGTGGCGTGCTGGTCAATCGTCAATCGTGGCGGGCGCGTCGCAGGTAAGGCGCGCGTATAGATTGAATCATTGAGGCACGCTCACCTGGAGGACGTGACTTATGTCACACATCGTTCGGAATGACGCGTACTCCGGCTGACCAGTTCGCGGGCACAGCACAACTGCTCCGCGGGCTTGCGATCTTTTCGGAGCTGGACGAAACCGCAATTCGGCAACTCGCCGAGCGCTGTGTGGCGCGCGATTATGCCACCCGGAACGTGCTGTTCTCCTCCGGCGACGAATGCCGCGGTCTGTACGTGATTGAAACCGGCCGAGTACGAATCTATCGGACCAGTCCGGACGGAAAGGAGCAGGTCCTTCACGTAGAAGGCCCGGGCCGCCCGGTGGCGGAACTGCCACTTTTTGATGGCGGCACGTATCCGGCGTCGGCTATGACCGTAGAGCCGTCGCGTCTCATCTTCCTTGCCCGGACCGCCTTTGAAACGACGTACAGGACTCATCCCGACGTGGCACATGC
>JBDTAB010000178.1:0-5635 GCA_039924865.1 Gemmatimonadaceae bacterium
TCGCTAATTGCCCCAGACAATCACGGATATCTCGTCGCGTTCGACGGGGCTGGCAACATCAGATGGTTCCGAGACTTCGGTAATATTGGCGTTCAGGAGGCAAAACAACAGACAAACGGCGACTTTACTGTGTTCGTTGGCAATTCCTACGGCGACAATGCCACCGCTGGTGCATTTGTAGAACTGACGCCGGAAGGTGATTCGGTTCGTGCGATAACTGCAACCGGAAGCCCATATACCGACGGACACGAGCTGCAAGTCGTGAGCGACGCGAACGGCCATCGCATCGCCGATTATCTGTCCGGCTACGACATACGCAGCGTAGACCAGACCGCCTACGGCGGCGGTCCTGCAGACCAACTCGCTGGGCATCAGTTGCTTCGAATCAATGCAGCGGGAACCGTGGACACGCTAATACAAGGATGGGGCTACTGGACTCACGACGACAAGGTGGATCCGCCGACAGCCGACCAATCGATCGATCACCCAAATTCGATCAGCTTCGACGTCGACGGCGGAGTCATAGTTTCATATCGGAACCTTGGCGCGGTAATCAAGATCAATCCGCAAACGCGCGCCGTGCTGTGGCAGATGGGAGGAACTCGGAATCAGTTCAGTTTCATCAATGACCCCCTGAACGGATTCGGTGGCCAACACGATGTACAGGTCCTTCCGAATGGCCACTTCATCGTGTTCGATAACGGGGTGACTCATACACCACAGTCAACCCGCGCCGTGGAATACGCAGTCGACGAATCGGCAAGAACTGCGACGATGGTATGGCAATACGCGCCGAGCCCGTCGCTGTTCAACGAGTTCACGGGCTCGGTGCAGAGACTGTCGAACGGAAATACCGTCATTGCATGGACCAACGCCGGCCTGATCGATGAAGTATCATCGAATGGCACGCTCATCGATCGCATGCAGATCTACAATTCACCAGGTGTTGCAAATACGTCGGAGTATCGTGCAATACGGATAAACAATCTGTATCGCTACGTTAAACCGTGATACCAACCCTGCGACGATCTGGGTCGTGCGGAGCGCACGAATCTGTCAACGAGCTACTGGCTGACCACCCTTGTTCCACTGTGGTACCGGGCCATTGGCCAGGATTCGGACCGCGCCAACGGCCGCCTGAATCACGCGCGTCATGTGATTGAAATCCACGCGTGACAGCTCGTCGGACGGGCGATGATAATCGGCGTGCAGGTTGAATGTCGATAACGTGTGCGCCGGAATTCCCATTTGTGCGTAGGCGATGTTGTCGCTGCGCTCGAAGAAATGCTGGTCCGGCCGCGCATCGGCGACGATGGGCAATCCTGCTGCGGTGAACATGGCACCCATGGTCGAGCGATCGTAGCCCGTAAGCCACGCGCGGCCCGGTCCGCCGGCCAGGGAGTCGGGTCGCCCGATCATTTCTATTTCGAGATTCGATACGATGGCCTTGAGCGAGACTGGTGGATGCAGTATGAACCAGCGCGTGCCAAGCAGTCCGACCTCTTCTCCCGTAGTTGCGACGAATAGAATCGTGCGCTTGGGCGGAGTACCAGCGGCGATGGAGCGTGCAATCTCGAGAACAGCCGTGGTACCCGATGCATCATCGTCTGCTCCATTGTAGATGGAATCACCATTGACAGGCTTACCGATTCCGAGATGATCGTAATGCGCATCGACGAGAACCACCTGCTTCGCGAGCACGGGATCGGCGCCGCGAATCATTCCGACGACATTCACGCCAGGTTTGCGATGGTCGGCCGGAAAGGTGTCAAGCGCGGCGAAGTCAGTGAGCAGTGAGAGCCGTTCCTGACCATTACTGCGCCTGGTCAGTGCGATTGGCACGCGCTGGAAATATCCACTATCGCCAGCCGGCACCAGGCCGATCGCGCGCATCTGCTGCGCGATAAACGTTGCGGCCTTGGCCGATCCACGCGAACCCGTCATCCGGCCCTCGAGCGAATCGTCAGCAAGGACTGACATCACGTATCGCACGTCCGACTCACGCACTGCCGGCGCCATGCGAGCCGCGCCCGTAGGCTCCGAAGCACTTCCGGGCGGGCTTGCCGGGCCACGCACTGACGTAGCGCACCCCGCAAATACTGAGACGATGAGGAACCCGGCAATGACCACAGAGGCAGGTAGCTGGCTGGTTTTGCTCACTTCTTTCATGTCCTTTGGAAGTATTGGGAACGACGCGGGCCGGGCTGGCGTTGGACGCGTTTGCGATCCAATCAGGTGGTATTCTCGTGCATATTGATATCTGATGCAACGTGCAACAATCAAAGCGAGTGCCAAGCTCGGCCTCCTTGTCGTCATTCTTCTCGCGTCATTTATTATTGCACACCGCCTTGAGCTGTCTCACGGCGGAATGGTCGCATTCGCCCATCGCGCGCGGGCGCTTCGTGACGTCCCGTACGCGATACCGCTATTCCTTCTGCTGTACGCAGTTGCAGGGACGCTCGGCGTACCTGGCTCGATACTTACGCTAACCGGTGGTGCAGTGTTCGGCTTCCAGCTGGGCACGGCACTCAACTGGATCGGGGCGACGTTAGGCGCGATCGGCGGGTACTGGCTCGCCAGATTTCTGGGGAGGGACGCGATCGAGCGCGTCGGGGGTCGAAAGATCTACGCGCTCGAACGGCTGGCTGACGCCCATGCATTCTCGACCGTCCTCCGACTGCGGCTCATACCCGTAGTGCCGTTTAACGCGCTCAACTATGCCTCGGGATTGGTAGGGCTGGACTTCGCCTCGTACGTAGCGGGCACCATGATTGGTGATCTCCCGGTGACGGCCGCGTATACGTACTTCGCAGACTCCCTGTTATCAGGAGTAGCGGGTGCCAGGCGAACCGCCCTCCTTCACGCGTCGGTCGCTGGCGGATTGCTCATCCTTCTGTCGTTCCTTCCAACCCTGGTCAAGCGGGTGCGAAAGAATCGAGCTTGACATCGACACGGATGAGATATAGTGTATTAGGTGACTGATACACCATGACACCCCTGTTATGCTAATCTCGCTGGATCCGCAGGACACGAGACCCATCTACGTGCAGATCGTGGACGAGGTCCGCCGAGCGCTCGTACTCGGCACGCTTGGCCCGGATGACCCGCTGCCCTCTGTGCGGGATCTCGCCGTGAAGCTCCGGGTCAACCCGAACACCGTGAGTCAGGCTTACCGCGACCTGGAGCGCCAGGGGATGGTGTACGTCCGCCGTGGTCAGGGGACGTACGCGGCGCCTGGAAAGGCCGATGGATCGCAGCGTCAGACGCTCGCCGAGGAAGTCGCGAGGCGCGCGCTGCATGACGCGTGGCGCAACGGACTCACAGCCAGCGAGCTGATAGAAGCAATCCGAAGCGAGGACCACAAACACCCGACAGAGGAATCGCTATGACGACCGCTCTACCGACACGGCTTCGAGACGGCGCTCTCGCCGTAAGTACGAGTGGTCTCACCAAGCGGTTCGGCGACCAGGTTGCACTGAACGACGTGTCGTTGCAGGTGCCAATGGGAGCAGTGTATCTCCTGGTTGGGCCCAATGGCGCCGGAAAGAGCACCACGCTCAAAATCCTGCTCGACCTGTTTCGTGCAGACAAGGGAACAGCGGAAGTAATGCGACTCGACTGCCGCACTCGGGCACCGGAGGTTCGCGCCAACATCGGCTATGTCCCCGAGCGACCCGACTGGGGCTACAGCTGGATGCGAGTTGGCCGTCTGCTCGAGCATCATGCCGTTTACTACCCGAGCTGGGATGCGAGTTATGCCTCGAGGCTCGCGCAAAAGTTCGAGCTTCGGTTGGACCGAAAAATGGGAGTGTTGTCGAAAGGCCAAGCCCGCCGAGTGCACCTGACGATGGCGCTTGCGCACAGGCCGCCGGTGCTGCTGCTGGACGAGCCGACTGACGGACTGGATCCGTTGATGCGCGACGAGACGCTGGGTGTTCTCGCGGATCACCTGGCGGAGACTGAAACGACTGTAGTCATTTCGACGCACCATGTGGAAGAAGTTGAGCGACTCGCCGACCATATTGGAGTGCTCAGGAATGGTGAGTTGCGCGCTCAGATGTCGCGGGCGGATCTGGACGCCGGGCTGCGACGTTATAGCGTGGAAGTGCCGGAGGGATGGGCAGGAGCGCCCTCACTTAACGGCACTGTGCTCCGCCGTGTTACCGCGCCGCGCGAGGTGCAGTGGACTGTGTGGGGACAGGAGAAGGAAGTAGCACAACAACTGGCCAGTTCGGGTGGGACGGTGCGCGAAGTTGTTCCGCTCTCGCTGCTCGACGCCACGCTTGCACTACTCAACCCGAACGACTGACATCCAATGACATCGACATCCTTGCATCCGACACCGTCGCCGCGGACCGTTGCGATCGAGCAGTTTCGCGCAGTTGGACTGGCACTGCGAAAGGAAGGAATCTTTTTTGTCTGCGCGTTAGTTGTACTAGGCGCGTTGGTGATCATCAACGCAATCCACTTCGCTCATTCACATCAGTCTCCAGGATCGCACATGGGCTTCAGGTACGACGCCGCTGCTGCCATCCCGATGTTTCTAGTGGGCTTGTTGGTTCCTTTCGGAGTCTGGAAGAGCGAGGACCCTTCACGCCGTTTGTATCACTGGTCGATGCCGATCGCGCGCGGTCCTCACACAGTGATGAAGCTGGTGTCAGGTTGGGTGTGGCTGATGATCGCGACTGCGTTGTATCTGTTGTTCATAGTAGTCATCGCAAGTTCGGTCGGGATGATCACCGGAGACCCGGCCTGGATGGGCGCGGCTCCGGCGTGGGAATGGATAGTTGCGTTCACGGCACCGACCCTTGGCTACCTGATGACATCCGTCCCGGTCATTGGCAGCGACCATCCATGGCGCTGGATTGGCGGGGTGCTCATTGGATACGGTGTGCTCCTCGCGATGCTCAATTCTTTCGGGATGGCCAGCGTCGCAACTGCAATCCAGGCGATTTCGGATGGGCGTTACGGCCTCAATGCGGCGTTGTTTGGCACAGTATACGAAGGGCAGCGCGGGCTCACGGTGGGCATAACTCGGGAATCGATGACCGCCTTGATGATGAGCGCGTGGCTTGTCGCGATGCCCCTTTGGATTGTCGGCTCTGCAATCGCCGCGACAGTCGTATCATACCGCCATCACGAGTAATTCACGAACGAGCAGCTACACAACGAGCTCGAGAAACAGCGCGTCGAGCTCCGCATTCACATCGGCGCAGACGCCTTCGTGCACCGGACCGGACTGAATCACATCTGACCGCGGTGCTGTAAGCCAGTGAAACCTTTCGGACGGTGACCCGAACGACAGCGTGCCTCCCGCGTCATCCGCTTGCGATGCAGCCTTGAAGGTTGTCAGGTAACGCAGGAGCAGTTCAACATCGACGTGAGGCGCGCGCGCTGTGAGCGCCGCGCGCTCAAGCAGAACTCTAAGGCCTACGAACTTCTCCGTAGGGGCGTGAAGTATCACGCCAACCGGCACAGCGGATCCAATGTGGACATGCGGCACGACGTGCAGCACCGCAAAGTTGTATGGAATGGTGTGATCTGACCGTGTCACAGCATCACCGTCTGGCCGTTCGTTGAAGCGGCACCTCTGCCAATTTCTCCGCACGAGCAGTGGAAGCAGATAGCGCAAACG